>NZ_JBRCOK010000026.1:0-9785 GCF_053501535.1 Bellilinea sp.
ACCGAAGGCAACCGCCTGAAACTGCAGCACCCGGCTACCTTCCCGGATAAACTGGCAGAAGATTTGATTTTGTGTTTTTCCGAGCCGGGAGATATAGTCCTTGACCCCATGTGTGGAAGCGGGACAACTTGCGTCATGGCGCGTAAAAATTACCGCAACTTCATCGGTATCGAAATCAGCGCTGAGTATTGTGAAATTGCCCGCAAAAGGCTGGAAGTCCAACCAATCCGTTTTATTTTAGGATGAGTGGGCTGATTAATTCTCTGCTCAACCTGCTGCGGGATGCGCGCAACCGGCTGGATTATCCCTTGCGTCAGTTGGTCCGCTGGCAGCGGGCGGGTTTCCGCATCGCTCCGCGGCTCAGGGGTGACCCCTTCGCCGCCCTGCCGACCGAAGACCGCCCGAGCGCCATGGCGCTGGCCGATCGGCTGATTCGAACCTACCACCTGGAAGATTTTGCCGCCCAGACCACCCCCATCAACTACCGCGAAAACCTGTTTTACCTGCACCTGCTGGAAAGCGCGCTGGAAGCCACTCCGATCAGCCTGCCCGAAACCGTCCGCGCTGCGGATATTGGCCCCTCCCACTGGTTTTATGTGCAGGCGCTGGCGGCTGTGCTGCGCTGGTGGCAAACACCCCGCCCCCGTCAGATTGACCTGCAGGGCTATGAAATTGACGCTTACCGGGTATATGCCGACCTGCACTCGCGTTACGATCACGCCCTCGGACATATCCGCGGACTGACGGGGGTGACTTACATCCCGCGCGGCTTCAGCACCCAACCCGCCGCTTTTCACCTGATTTTCATGCTGTTTCCGTTTGTCTTTCCCGAAGACCACCTGAAATGGGGGCTGCCCGCCAATTTTTTCCAGCCGAGGGCATTGCTGCAAGCCGCCTGGCAAAGCCTGCAGCCCGGCGGAGCGCTGATCATCGTCAACCAGGGCAAAGCCGAACACCACGCCCAACGCGCCTTGCTGGAAGCCGAAGGCATCCCCATCCGGGCCGCCTTCCGCCACGACCCCCTGTTGTTCCGCTATTCGCTCGACCGCTTTGTGCTGACCGCCTGCCGCCATGCCTGAAAACGCCTCGCTGCTGACCGCCTTGCGCCAAAGCGCGGCGCATCTTACCGAAAAAATCGGCGCGCGTCCGGCCGGCAGCCCGGCAGAACGGCAAACCCAGCAATGGCTGGCCGAACAACTTGGCGGCTTGGGCTACCGCTGTGAATGGCAGGAATTTACCTTTGCACCCCTGCCGGCCTTTTTTCCCTATTACACACTGGCGGCAATCTGGCTGATTGCGGCGGTCTGGCTGCTGCCGGGGTTCGCCTGGCTGGCGGTGGCTGCCCCGTTGTGGGTTGGGCTGCTGCCGTACTTTCGGCTTTGGCTGCAGTACCGCCTGCCGTGCACAGCCCGCAGTCAAAACCTGTTGGGTCTGCCCGCTGGCAGCAAGGCCGAAGAACTCCGCCTGCTGCTGGTTGCCCACGTGGATACTGCCCGCGCCCTGCCGTATGTGGAAGGGCCTTTGTACGCCTTGCGCCGTCAGTGGTATGCTGTCCTCAGCCGCGCCGGCTGGATGACCGCTTTCTTTGGCGCGCTGGCAGTGTTGCAGATGCCGCTTCCGCCCATTTTGCTGAGTGTGCTGCGCGTCTTAATCAGCGTGGTCGGGCTGGCCTACATCGGGCTGGATTATTACGACCAGCGCGGCAGTGATGGCGCGTTTACGCGCGGCGCTAACGATAACGCTTCCGGCGTGGCGGTGCTGCTGGAAACGGCCAGATGGCTGGCGGACAAGCCGCACCTGAACCGGCGGGTGGGTTTCCTCTTCACCGGCGCCGAGGAAGCCGGGCTGTTCGGTGCGCGTCAGGCTGCTTTGCAGCTCAAACGCCTTGCCAAAACGCTCAGCGTATTGAGCGTGGACATGGTTGGCAGCGGGGAAAACCTGCGGATTTACCATGCCGAGCTGGGCCTGAAGCCGCTGCTGACCGACTCAACCCTGAACAGCCAGCTGCAGGCTGCCGACCTGCAGGCCAGCCCCTATCTGGCGCGCCGCCGCAGCGGTGATTTTGCGCCGTTTGTGCGCGCCGGCTTCCGCGCCACCGGCATTGAAAGCAGCGGCACTCCCGCCTTCTGGCGCGCTTACCACACTTTACGGGATGACCTGTCCCTGCTGGACGCCCAACGCATGGCGCAAACCTGCCTGACCCTGCAACGGTGGATTGAAAACCACTTCCAGCCATGAGAAACCAAAAGCCAGAAGGTAAAAAACCGGCACGGCGCGGCGTTTTACTTTCTCACCATTGACCATAGAATACTCCTGCCCCAACGCAAAGATCGGAAAATGGGTGCGGCTTTCTCAAAGTCGAAGACAATCAAACCGCCGCCTGCAAACGCTGATCAACGTCCGTTCGGGATCATCCACTTCTAAAGCCAATGGACGGCCCCCTCCTGCGCCTCCCCCAATATCGCTTTTGCGATATTGGGGGAGGTGGAAGTGGGGATCGTTTTGTCACAATCCCGGTTTTGTATTGACCCCAAACTTGTTTAGGAACAAAAATTCAGGATTTTTTAAAGTACTTTGAGTAAGTCATCAGATAATGGACAATGGGGGTGGTTGAGTGTCACTCCCCAAACAATTCGCGGATGGCGTCTTCGGCGCCGCGCGCGGGGGGCTGCCCGCCGCGGATTTCCTCGAACAGGCGGTTATCGTAACGGCGCGAACGCACCAGAATCGGCATGCTCACCCCCCAGCCCAGCAGCAGGGCTTCTTCTTTGGGCTGCAGGCGCGCCAGCATGCCGCGCAGCGCATCCCGCCCGGCCAGCCCGGAAAGCACCGCGGCAATATCGGCTTCATCGCCCAGCCAGGCGCTCACCCGCGTGCCGAGCTGTGACATAACCTCATCATAAATCTGCGAGGGGCGCTGGTCCACAATCAGCAGGGTGACGTAGTACTTGCGCATTTCCC
Organism: Bellilinea sp.; assembly: GCF_053501535.1. NCBI lineage: Bacteria > Bacillati > Chloroflexota > Anaerolineae > Anaerolineales > Anaerolineaceae > Bellilinea > Bellilinea sp. Next base: position 2,962 of record NZ_JBRCOK010000026.1, read on the forward strand.
GCGCAATGGTGGCAAAGGCGGTCTGGGCGGCCATTTCACGGTTGAGCAGTTTGTGGGCTTCTTCGATCACCACCACCAGCGGACGCGGTTCGGGGTTCTTTTGGGGATGAGAGCGGTAGGCATTGGTGCGCTTTTCCCATTCATCGCGGATGCGGCGGGTGATCAGATTGGTCACCAGCAGGTAATCCAGATCGGTTTCGTGGTCGCCAAAGGAGAGGATGACATGCTTGCCGTTCGCCAACAGGTTGATGATTTCCGCCAGGCTGTCCTGCGGTGGGTTGGGGAGGATGTAGGGCTTGTTAAAAACCCGGGTCAGTTTCTGGTGCAGACCTTCGGCAGCCATGACGTTCACCCCGGCCTGATTTGCCCAAAAGGCGACGCTGTCGGCTGCCGGAACTTTTTTGCCGGTATCCGGGTCTTCCGTCATTGCGCCGTTGCGCATTTTCTTGAACTCGCTGAACCAGCTTCGGCCGAAACTGTGCCACAATGCTTCCAGCGTGGCGGGGGTGGTTTCGCGCAGGTTGAGCTCGCGGGTCAGCATTTCAATATCTTCCGGCAGAATGTCGCTTTCCGCCAGCGTCAGGGTGAAATCCGGCGATTGACCGCGAATGGAAGCCTCATTGCCCAGCCCGACCACGCGCACACGGGCGGCGAATTTGCTTTTCAGCCCCGGAATGACCTCGCGCGTGTCGGAGGCGATGTCGTCGTAGGCATATTCGTTGTGCATGTCAAACACCAGCGCCGAGGCTTTGTTGTACTGAATCAGCCCGCAAAGCAGCAGGCGGGTGAGGAAGGATTTGCCCGTGCCGGTTGCCCCAAAAATACCCGATGAACGCTGCACGAACTTTTCCAGGTCAACCGGAATGGGCAGGTTCTGTTCGCGGGTGAAGCCGATGACAAAATTGCGCTCGCTGGGTTCGCCGAAGATGTTGGCCACATCCTCGGCGCGCGCACCGCGTACCAGGGCATGATGGGCCGGCACGGTCTTGACCGGCTGAGGCTGCAGACCGCTGTCATCCGCGTGCTGAGCGCGCCAGGCATCGTATTCAGGCGATGCCGGGTCGGGGCCAACCTCCTGCATCAGCGCCGGCAGCACCTGTAAATTGGTGAAGAGGGTTTGCCCGTGCAGCAGGGCAGCCACCTGCGGCGGCAGGCGGGTTTCGCTCTGCTCATCGGCAAAGCGCGGGTTGGTACTGCCCAGCTGCAGGTCGGTCACCGTGCCGTAAAAACGCCAGTCGCCGCTTTCGATGACCACAAACGAGCCTTCCTTGATTTCTTGGGGCGGTACGGTCAGGCGTACACTGAGCGAATCTTTCAGGCTGCCGCCGACGACATAGCCCACTGGTTTCTCGGTTGGATTTTCAGGGTTGATTGTCATCATCTTTCCTCCCAACAAAGGTTAAGGCAGGTTGACATCGCCAACCGCGCTCAAGACGCTCATCAGGCGGTCGTAATCATCGCGCAGCAAGGTGACCAGTTCGCGGGTAATGGACTGCACCCAGCCGGGATCGCCCTGGGCACGGTGGAACATTCCGGCCTGGCGGATGTGCGCTGCCAGCAGTTCAGCCTGGGGCAGGTCTTCGGCGCGCAAAATATGGCGCAGGTAGCCAAACCGCCCGCTGCCGGTGAAGGCAATCACTTCCTGGGCTGTGCAGGTGAAAATTTCATCCAGGCTGAGCGGCGGGCGCGGCGGCAGCAGGTGGCTGATGCTGCCGTTCTCAGCATAGCCGATGAAAATCACACCGATTTCGACCGGTACGTTGCGGTTGTTGCGGTTGTCCAGCAGGACGTCCGGCGGAACATTGTCGCTGGTGATTAACTGGCGGATCAAACCATCATCATCAATTTGGATGTTGTGAATCAGGCCGTAAATCTGTGTTCCATCGGCCAGGGGGATGCGTACCATTCCGCCAAAAACCGGCAGGTTCAACTCGCTGGCGCGGCAGCCGATTACGCATCCGCTGGTGGTGGAGCGCAGCAGCCGCCCGATTTGTAATGGAGAAGTGGTCGTCATCTTTCTGCCTCCTGCCTAAAGATTGTCTTTATGATACTGCTTGGCGCTTTTATCCCCTACCTCTAAGCCCATCGCCCGCATGGCACGGGCAATCATGGTTTCAATCTGTTCTTTTTCAAGGCGGGTGATTAAGGCAATTTCGTGGGCGCGGTGCAGCGCGTAGGGGTAGGGTTTGCTGCCCATCTGCCGGCACTGCTGCAATAAAACCGCATGGAGGGCCTCCAGCAGGGCAGGTTTTTCGGCAACACCGCGAGTGATTTCCACCCTCGCCATCCACGCTCTTTCGGGATGAATGCCAACATTGAGATAAAAGAAACAGGGTTGCAGAGCCGGGTCAAAGGCGGCAAAACGCTCCGCCATGGATGACTGAATAACAAACACCGCGCTGCGCTGACCGGGTGCAAGCAGCCCGGCAAAAATGACCCGATCCAGCACGCCTCCCAACGGTCGCCGGCGGGTTGTTTCCTTCACATCCAGGCGCGAATCAGCCGCCAGTTCCAGCAGGCGTATCACCAGATCGCTGCCGGGTTTATCCACATACCCCGCGCTGACCGCTTCCTGCTGGCTGGTTTTTTGCAGCACACTCAGGTACTCGCCAAACAATTGCTGAAACAGTTGATTTTCGCGTGGTTCGCGGTACAGTTCCAGCGGCCCGTCGGTTAATGTGATGACCGGGCGGGTGGTTTCGCGGCCGGCACGGTCTGCCAGCAGGCGGCGCTCGTTCAGGTCGCGGCGCAGCGCCACCACCTCCTCGGTGAGCGGGGCAGCCGGGTTGTTGATGTCCTCCAGCAGGTACAGCTGGGTTTCGGCCTCTTCGCCGGGGGTGAGGTCGGCAGCCGGTAAAATTCGGAAAATGCCGGTGTTGATGACCGCAAACTCGACCGAATCGTGGCGGTTGGGGTTGATTTGTGAACCGTCGGCAGCCAGTAAAAGCGGTAATTGGGCAAGGTTTGGGGGGCTGACGGCGGTATCCAGCCGTTCATTCAGCGGCACGGCACAGCGCAGCGAAACATCCGCACGCTGCGCATCTTCCACCCGCTGACGCAAAAAGTCGAGGTCGGCGGCGTAGCGGGTGAGCAGGGCGGCGGCCTGTTCCAGCCGCTCCCGATAGACCGCCTGATTCTGGCGGGCCTGCTGGCACTTTTCTTGAATTTGTCCCTGAATTTGCAAGTAATTAACCGGCATCTTTCCGCCCTCGAATATCGAACATTTGTCTTATATTATACCTGAAGAAGGACGGAAAGAATACCTCTTTATCTTAAAAGATTCAAGGCTTTCTCTAAAAGCAGCTTTGAGAAAACCATGTCACGGACACCGAAAGTGCAGCGTCCAAACCGCCTCGGCGTGAAGGGTGGGCATATCGTAGGAATACTTCAAAGTTGCCGTGTCCCGATACTCGATTTCAAAGAGGGGAATGTCATCCGAAATGACCGGTGAAAGCTGACCGCCCCAACATTCCGTGCCAATCGCGGCAAGGTTGCGCGCGCCCCGCTTGCCGCTCAAGCGAAGGATCGGCGGCTGGCGGTCGAGCAGTAAATCCCCATGCAGATCGTATTCAAGCAAACCGGTGTAAATCCAAGAACAATTTTCGGCATGTCCGTTGCCGCCCACCTCGGCCTGGCCGAATCCTTCCACGCGCGGGGGGGATTGCTGGAATTGTACGGTGAGAGGAATGCTTCCCCTGGCGGTCAAAAGAGCATAAAATTCTTCGGCTTGCTGCACCTGCTGATAGTCCAATTCCAGCTCCAAATTGCCGCAGGACGGGGTGGGAGAAATTTGCGCTGTGGGGGTGGCAGCCGGGCCGGGCAGGAGAGTCGGTGTGGGGGTCGGCGTCGGAGAGGGAAGAGGCGTTTCCGTCCGGTTGGCGGGGGGCGCAGAGATGACGCCGCCCCCGCAGCCCGCTGCGCTCAGCAGCCCAATCAACAGAACTCCCAGCAGAATGAAGAAGAATGGCTTCTTAATCATCGCCTTCCTCCACAGATGGATTAAGCAGTCCCCGGCAGCGGGTCTGATGCGCGTTCCGTTTTGAGGGGTAACTGCATGATGGTAAAACCCACTTCGGGCAAAAACCGCACCGCTACAAAGCCGAGCCGTTCGTAGAGCGCCCTGGCGCGCTGGTTGGACTGGTGCACACCCAACTCGATGGCATCCATGCGCCCGCGGTATTCTTCGGCCAGCCGCCGGATGATGCGCGAACCGATCCCCTGCCCCTGAAAGGCGCGCGCCACCACAATCCCGTGCAGGTGGACGATGCGGCCGCGCTCTTCGATCCAGTAACAGCCGACTTTCTGTTCGCCCTGATAGACACAGAACACCCGTCCCACCCCGCGCACACGCCGGGCAAATTCAGCCCACGACCAGCCCATCACTTCCATGGTGGGGATCAGGTAATTTTCGGCATCCAAACGCAGCAATTCCAGAAACTCGTCAATCTGCTCGTCTCTGGCAAGTGTGCAAACCAGCTCAGCGTCCATCGCCTTCCCCTCCTTTCCGGCAAACGATGGACAATCCTGCCGCAGCCCCCGCCGGCAGGTGAATCAGACAAGTGCTTCCATTTTTTATTATATAATCTTCAACAGCCGATTACAATCATTCACCCATGATCACACTGCGCCGCGCCACTGCTGCCGATGCTCCCGTCATCCGCCGGTTGATTCACGCCGAGCGGCTCAACCCGTTTGGTTTGAACTGGCGGCGTTTCTGGCTGGCGATGGATGAGGACGGCCGGGTGATTGGCTGCGGTCAGGTCAAGCCGCACCGCGACGGCTCGCGGGAGCTGGCTTCGATTGTGGTGCTGCCCACATGGCGAAAACGAGGCGCAGCCAGCGCCATCATCCGGCAGCTGCTGAAGGAAAACCCGCCGCCGCTCTACCTGACCTGCCGCGCCGAACTGGTCGGTTTTTATGCCCGCTTTGGGTTTGAAGTGGTCGAAAACCCGGCCGAATTATCGCCCTATTTCCGGCGGATTGCACAATTGACCCGCAGCCTGAGCCGTTTCATTTCCCCATTGGCCCGGCTGCGGGTGATGATCCTCAGGCATACAGCCACACCGACACGGCAATCATCGCCAGCCCAATCAGGCTGACCCCGATATCCACCCAGACAATCTGCCTCCCGCCGTCGCGGCGCAGCATACCCGCCACCCACTGCTGAAAACGCTGGTAATCCAGCAGCAGGGTCAACCCCTTTATGGCGGTCAGTGAAAAGAGCAGGGAGATGACGATTGAATGCGGAACACCGGCCGTAAAATGCAGGTACCACGTCAACGCTACCAGAAGTAAACCCACTGCTGCTACCACCGCCACCCATGCCGGGCGTTTTTCGGCGTAGGCTTTGGCAATGAAGCGGTTTTCGTCCCACGGAATCAGGTGCATATAGACCGGCTTCAGCAGCGCAATTGTACCCATCCCGATTCCCAAAATCAAAAAGTAATTCATGTACTTTCCTCCTCAATAGAGCCAGATTCCCATGCTCACCAGCACCAATCCGAGCAGAGCGGTTGCAATGCTGATGAGATTCATGGTCGTGCGTTCACGCTTGAGTACCCGCTCGGCAAAGGCGCGGAATTGCTGGTAGTTGAACAGAACCTGCGAGAGTTTGACCAGCGTCAGACTGATGATCAGTGTGACCACAATCGAATACGGCACGCCGTGCGTAAAGTGCCGGTACCAGGTGAAGGCTACCAGCCCCAGCCCAAAACCGCCTGCCAGCCACACCCAAATGGGCTGCCGACGGGTGTAAACCCGATCCATCTCAAAATCCGCCCAGCGCTGGGGGAAGAGGTGAATCAACGGGCGGGTCAGAATCATTACCAGCCCAAATCCTATTGACAGTGCCTCAAAATAATTCATCTTGATGATTTACCTTTCCATTTGTCAAATTTTTCGGTCTGCGCCATGCGCAGGTTTATTTTGCAGCCATGCCTTCTTTCAGCAAGCGCATCAGATTGTCAATCATGCCCTTTAAATCCAGTGAACGCAGTCTTTCACGCTGTTGAGGGTCAAAAATCCGACCGTCCCACTTCAGCCCCGCCTTTTGGGCGGCATATTTACCGAATTCAGTGGTCAGCGCATTCAGGGTGAAGACAATCAAGTCCAGCGGCAGGTCGCTGCGAATGCGGCCCTGCTGCCGGGCAGTGAAGAGCAAATCATGCAGATAATCAAAACTTTTACCCTTCAACCGTTCCGTAATTTCTTCTGCCAAAGGGCTGTTGAAGGCCTGCCCAAGCAAACGGCTGTATTGCGGGTAGTTCAGATCAAACTCGGCGCCGGACAGCATGAGCGCGGCGAAACCTTCAAAAAAATCACTCCCTTCGGGCAAATCGCAGCGGCGCAGAAAGGCCAGTTTTGCTTCGGCCGCCTCATCTATCAGAAAGAAATAGAGGTCTTTCTTGTCTTCAAAGTACTGGTACAGACTGCCTTTGGGGATGCCGGCCTGCGCCACAATCCGGTTCAGGGATGCGCTTTCGTATGGTTGAGCGGAAAATTCTTCCAGCGCTGCTGCTAAAATCCGTTGGCGCTTTTCTTCATCCAGATTGAGAAAAGTGGTTTTGACCATGTTGCCTTTTCCTTTTGTCGAACCAATATGACCAGTTGGTCATATGCTAACATGACCAACTGGTCATGTCAAGGTTTTTTCTCAAAATTATCGTTTATAATCCTATTGTTTTCACACACGGAGATGCTCACCATGCGCCTGATGAAACCCCTTTTGCTGATCCTCTTGACTGCACTGCTGGCTGCCTGCAGCGGCGGGCCGATGAACACGCCGACCGCCACCCTGACCCCGCCCCTGCCGACCGAAACACCCC
>NZ_JBRCOK010000027.1:0-6602 GCF_053501535.1 Bellilinea sp.
CCTCCCAATTCTAGTCGGATAAACAACAATGGTCAAGGTTAAGACCTGAAGAAATTTTCAAGCCGCCTTTCGCAACTTTTTACAAAGAATGGGGTTATAGGCAAAGGAATAATATAATAATAAAGAACTTGAAGGAGAAAAAACATGTCAAAGGTAGCCGTCGTCACTGACAGTACTGCCTATATCCCCGAACATTTAGCCAATGGTTATGTTCTGCACACGATTCCGTTACAGGTTGTGTGGGGAGGAGAAACCTTCCGCGATGGAGTGGACATAACTCCATTGGAATTCTACACTCGTCTGCAGCATGCTAAAGTGATGCCCACCACATCACAACCTTCACCTGCTGCCTTTCAACAAGTTTACACTTCCCTCCTGGAACAGGGCTACGATATCCTTTCCATCCACATCTCGGCGGCCCTTTCGGGCACCATTGATTCCGCTGTACAGGCCAAACAGACCCTTAACACCGATCGGGTTGTTATCATTGATTCTTTTTCAGCGGGCATGGGTCTGGGTTTTCAAGCCTTGCAGGTAGCCCGTGCGGCCAAACAAGGCGCTTCATTGGAGGAGTGTAAAACAATTGCCGAAAAAGCCGTAAACCATACCGGGGTTTTATTCGCCGTCAGCACGCTGGAATTTCTACACCGTGGGGGACGCATTGGAGGCGCTGCCGCTTTTCTCGGTACTGCTCTGGGTCTTAAACCAATCCTCGGTTTGGAGAACGGAAAAATTGTGGCGGTTGAAAAAATCCGCACCATGAACAAAGCGGTGGATCGCCTGATTGATATTTTTGTAGAACGGGTGGGCAGTCAGCGGCCGGTTCGCATTGCTGCCCTGCACGCCAATGCACCCGCCGAAGCCGAACGCCTGCTCGAAAAAGCCTGTCAGCGTTTTGAACCTGCCGAAATAGCTGAAGCCTTTGCCGCCACCGTTTCACCCGTCATCGGCACCCATACCGGTCCCGGTACTGTAGGGATCGCCTACATGGCAGGAATGTGATTGGTCAATCTTCCTGATATTGATTGACAGATTTCCTTTCTGTTCCCATACCTCTTTTTTATTGAACGGTCTTTGGTAAAATGAAAAAGACCGTTTTCTTTTCCCTGTAAATCACCTCCGAGGTTACAACAATGCGAATATATTCCGAGATTGGCGTGCAGGTTGCGGATGTTTTACTTCCCAAAAAAGGGATTGATTTTCGCAAATGGGCAACCATTGCCTGCGATCAATTCACCTCTCAACCCGAATACTGGGAACAGGTAGCCAGAGAGGTTGGCGATGCTCCATCCACGTTAAATTTAATTTTGCCTGAGGTTTATTTAGGTAAACCAGAGGAAATGGAACGCATCCAGACCGCTCAAAAAACCATGCGGCGGTACCTGGACGACGGCATTTTTGAAGTGTACAGCGGTTTAATTTATGTTGAACGCACGGTAATGGGCAAAACCCGCCATGGGTTGATTCTCGCGCTAGACCTGGAAAAGTACGATTATTCCCCCGGTTCTCAATCCCTCATTCGAGCAACAGAAGGCACCATCCTGGAGCGGATACCACCTCGCATGCGCATCCGCGAAGGAGCAGCGCTCGAGCTTCCTCATATTTTGGTGCTGATTGATGACCCGCACCGCACGGTTATTGAACCGATCAGCCAACATGCCAATGCGCTGATCCCTCTCTATGATTTTGAATTGATGCAAGGCAGTGGACATCTGAAAGGAGCGCTCATCACCGATCTCAACCTGGAAAAACAAATTATTAAATCGCTCGAACATCTGGCAGCCCCTCAGGTTTTCTACCCCAAGTATGGGGTTGGGAACGAAAAAGGCGTTTTGCTTTTTGCGGTTGGAGATGGTAATCACTCTCTGGCGACTGCCAAGGCCTGCTGGGAAAAACTGAAACCCTGCGTGGGAATGCATCATCCTGCGCGTTATGCGCTGGTCGAAATTGAAAATCTGCATGACCCCGGCTTGGTTTTTGAGCCAATTCACCGCGTGCTCTTTGGTATTAAACAATCACCTGTAAGCGCACTTGCCCACTATTTTGGCGAAACTGGCGTAACGATAGCCGATTGCCCGAACGCAGAAGCAATGGAAAATATGGTTAAAAACCAGTCCAGCAATGACCAGATGATCGGTATCGTATCACCGCAGGGCTTTGCTACTGCCGCCATCCACAAGCCAACTTCCAATTTACCGGTAGGAAGTCTGCAAGCTTTTTTGGATGACTGGCTGAAACAAGGCGGAGCCGAAAAAATTGATTATGTACACGGCGAGGAAGCCCTGTATCATCTCTCCCGGCAGGAAGGCAATTGCGGTTTTTATCTGCCCGCCATGGATAAAAACGAATTGTTCAAGACCGTGATTCTGGACGGTGTACTTCCCCGGAAAACTTTTTCAATGGGAGAGGCAATTGAGAAACGGTTTTACATGGAAGCCAGAAAAATAATTTGAATGAAGCGATACAATCCTTTACAACCCCATCCTCAAGCTGTTCCGCCCGAACAGGTCAGGTTCCTGAATCTGCAGATTGAACCATGGGAAGACCGCCAGCGGGTGCGCGTTCATGCCCGGCTCACCCCCTTTCAAAAACCTCCCAATCTGGAGTTTGAGATCCGTGCTGCGGATGATCAGGTTGTTGCCAGCGCCTATATTGTGGAAAACATTGATTTCGATCTGGTCATTACCATGCATCTGCGCCAGCTTCCACTGGAAAGACGTTATTTTACGCTTTACGCCCGTGTTGAATATGATGAAATTGGACTGGTTTACCAGGACCAACAGAATTTCTCTTTGTAAAATAACTCCATTAAATCATTTATATTTTTTCATGGAGGAAAGGTCGCTTCGCAGCAGGAAATGAAAAGGCATCTTCGAAACTTAAGTACACTGGTCAAGCCTTATATTCGACAAATCGTGCTTGCCGGTGTCTTCCTGCTCTTCCTCACCCTGATTGAAATGTCCTTCCCGGCGATCATCCGACAAGTGATTGATATCGGTCTAAAGGATAATAACAATCGCTTTCTGATGGTCTCAGCCGGGATAATTCTGGTGTTGGGTCTGATTAAAGCGCTGGTCAGTTTTCGGGAACAATACCTGACCGAATGGATCGCTCACCATGTGGCTTATGACCTGCGCAACCGCCTTTATGACCACATTCAACGCTTATCCTTTCAATACCATGACCACATGCCAACTGGTCAACTTATCAGCCGGGTCATTGAAGATGTGCGCTCCCTGCAGAACTTTGCCGGTCATGGGCTGGTCGAACTGGCCCGAATTATCATCCTTCTCTTCGGCATTGGAATTTACCTCTTTAGCCGCCACCCGTTGCTGGCAGCCATTGCCATCTCGCCGCTGATTCCGCTGATATTGCTGACCACAGATTTTGGCAAGCGTGTAGGAAGATTGTTCCTTGCGGTGGATAATACCCTAGGCGAACTTTCCTCCATTTTGCAGGAAAATGTAGTCGGTGTTCAGGTAGTACGTGCTTTTGCTCAAGAAAAGTTTGAAACCCTACGCTTTGACCAAACCAACCGTAAATTGTATGACCGACAAATTACGGTCGTAAGGGAATGGGCAAAAGTCATGCCCTCGACCATCTTTTTAGTCACCCTTGGCACAATCTTAATTCTGTGGTTTGGCGGTCAAATGGCAATCCGCGGCGAGATCACCGTTGGAGAACTGGTTGCCTTTAACAGTTATATGCTTCTGCTGGCAAACCCGGCGCAACAATTGGCATGGCTGGTCAACGCTGCTGGTGAAGCTTATGCCGGTTTGCAACGCACCTTTGAAATACTTGAAACCCAGCCGGATATTCAATCCCCGCCCAACGCTATGGTTTGCCCTCCCTTTCGAGGGGAAATTCTCTTTGAGCGAGTTTCTTTTCGCTACAATGAACATGAAAGGCCTATCCTCAGTGACATCAACTTGAAGATTGAACCAAACCAGCGGGTAGCGATCATCGGCGCAACCGGCTCGGGCAAGACTACGCTGGTCAACCTGATCCCCCGATTTTATGATGTCAGTGAAGGTGCTGTAAAAATTGACGGTATTGACGTTCGCCGGATGGATCTTTCATCTCTCCGGCGTCAAATTGGCATTGTTCTGCAGACTTCCCTCCTCTTCTCCACCACGATCCGGGAAAATCTGGCTTACGGACGTCCGGATGCCAGCGAGGAAGAAATTATCGCTGCAGCCAAAGCAGCCCAAGCACATGATTTCATCATGGAACTGCCGGAAGGTTATGATACCGTAGTTGGCGAGCGGGGAGTTACTCTTTCGGGCGGTCAGCGTCAACGGATTGCCATTGGCAGAGCGCTATTGATGAATCCGCGGATCCTGATTCTGGATGACTCAACTTCCAGCGTAGATGTGCAAACAGAACACTTAATTCAAAAGGCTTTATCCGTACTAATGGAAGGCCGTACCACCCTGATTATTGCTCAACGTCTTTCGACCGTAAAAAAAGCCGATTTGATTCTGGTGATGGAACAGGGTCGCATTATTGAACGGGGCACTCATTCTCAACTGCTTGCATTAAATGGTTTTTACCGTCAAATTTATGAACTTCAGCTGAGAAATCAGGAAGAACTGGAAGAAGTCCTCCCCCTTTCACAAGTTGCTCGTTCTAAAGTCAATTTTCGATCAGGAAATTCGTTGGAGTAAAAAAAATAGCATGGCTGTCACCGTTCCATCCAACATTCATGAGGATGTGCAATTCAAAGGCTACGACCCACAGGTAATTCGTGGATTGATGGCATTTGTAAAGCCTTACTGGAAACCCTTGCTGGTCTCATTGATCCTCATGGCAATCACCTCAGCGGCCTCGGTGGCTGGACCCTACCTGGTGAAACTGGCCGTGGACGAAGGCGTGGATGGACAGTCTCTTCCGGCATTGCGCAATATCGTCCTGCTTTACCTGACTATTGCCACTCTGCAATGGTCCGCCATCTACGGACGGGTTTTTATCATGTCCCGAGTCGGACAATCCATCATCTTTGATGTCCGGTCGAAATTATTTCATCATCTTCAACAACTTTCCCTCAGTTTTTTCTCACATTACTCAGTCGGGCGTATCATCGTTCGGGTGATCAACGATGTGAGTGTTTTAAGAGAATTTATTACCTGGGCCATGCTCGCCATTGCCCGCGATTTATTTGTACTGGTTGGCATTGTAATTACCATGTTCGGTATGAACCCGCGCCTTTCTTTGCTAACCTTCAGTGTGATCCCGCTCATCATTTTCAGCACACGCCTCTTTCGGAAGCGTGCCCGTGAATATTACAGAGAAACACGCAAGGCCATCAGTTGGGTCAATTCCGTCCTCGCTGAAAATATCAACGGCTTACGGGTTGTACAGGCATTTTCGCGTGAGGATAAAAATTACACCTACTTTCGAGATGTGGTGAACCGCAACAACCTGGATGTCAACCTCAAAGCCGCGCGCCTGGCTGCGCAATTCTTTCCCAGTGTTGATTTTTTGGGCATTACAGCCATGGCACTGGTCGTCTGGCTGGGAGGCAGCGCCGTTTTGGGAGAACAAATTTCACCCGGCACGTTGGTTGCCTTTGTATTGTACATAAACCGCTTTTTCGACCCAATCCGTGATCTGAGCCGCCGCTTTGATACCTTCCAATCCACCATGGCTAGCGGCGAGCGCATTCTCAACCTTTTGAATGCCCCCATTGAGGTACAGGACGCGGCGGATGCCATTGAAATGCCTGCGATTCGAGGGGAAATTCGCTTTGAAAATGTCAGTTTTCACTATTCAGATGATCCTACCCCGGTTTTGCGCAATATTGATTTGACAATTCCAGCAGGTCAGACTGTTGCGCTGGTCGGAAAAACCGGAGCAGGAAAATCCACTCTGATCAAGCTGGTTGCCCGTTTCCACGATCCAACTGAAGGAATTGTCCGAATTGACGGTTACGATCTTCGTCAGGTGACCCAGCAGAGTCTACGCCGACAATTTGGCATCGTCCTTCAAGACCCCTTTCTGTTTTCCGGAACCGTCCGTGAAAATATCCGCTTTGGCAGATTGATTGCGAGTGATGAAGAAGTCGAAACCGCTGCCAAAACGGTGGGAGCAGATGAGTTTATCCGCTAATTACCACACGGTTATGACACACCCGTAGAAGAAGGCGGCGCCATTTTATCGGTCGGGCAGCGTCAATTGATCTCATTTGCTCGTGCCTTGCTGGCTGATCCACGCATCTTAATATTGGATGAAGCCACTTCCAGTGTAGACACCCAAACCGAGCGTATGATTCAGGCTGGCCTTAACCGCCTATTGAAAGGGCGCACCTCTTTAATTATCGCTCATCGTCTATCTACAATCACCAACGCGGATCGGATTCTGGTCATCGAAAACGGAGAGATTATTGAGGATGGCACTCATGCTGAACTATTGCAAAAAGGGGGGATATACTATCATCTCTACAGTTTACGCTTCGAGGATGAATAATCGGGCCAGTTAACAATATTGATAACCAAACCCAATTGAAAGGCAGTTTGGTTGACCGTTCAATTTTTTGAATGCTACAATAGACTTTAAGTGATTTCAAACTCGAATGTCACTGAAGAAAATCGGTAATTTTTCCG
>NZ_JBRCOK010000028.1:0-53114 GCF_053501535.1 Bellilinea sp.
GGATAAAATTGATTTGAAGTACAAGGAAAGCTTCACCGGAGAGCTTCCACGGGGAACTTACCTCATCAAGGTTTTTTCGGTTGAGTTGGAGCAATATGTTGAAACCATGACGGTGGGTCCGACAGAAATTCCTGGCTGCAAAAAAGTCATCTTCCAAGCCCGCCTGGTGGATAATACCCCAGTAATCAACGTCATCATCCGTGATCTGGCTCCCAAGCCGGTGGAATCTGCGCAGTAGGGTTACGTCCTGTTTTATAACTGAATATCCGAATCTCCAGCGCCGTTATGAATTTGATGACGGCGCTGGATGTTTGCAGGGTGGCTGTCTGGTAGAATGGGTGTAGATTAAGCGGGAGGGTTGCCAATGGAATTAGCCATCATGATTGAGGGTCAAAATGGTTTGAACTGGCCGCGCTGGCAGGGGATTGTTACGGCTGTGGAGGAACTGGGTTTCGCCGGGCTATATCGTTCGGATCACTTTACCAACGCCCGCCCGCCGGATAAGGACTCGCTCGAATTATGGGTTTCGCTCACCTGGCTGGCGGACCATACCCGCCGTATCCGTTTTGGGCCGCTGGTAACGCCGTTTTCATTCCGTCATCCGGCGCTGACAGCACGCATGGCAGCTGCCGTGGACGACCTTTCCGGTGGACGATTGACCCTGGGGGTGGGGGCTGGCTGGCAGGAACGCGAACACGATTTGTTTGGCTTTGACTTGTTGCTGCCCCGTGAGCGCTTTGAACGATTTGAAGAAGGGGTACGGGTGCTCAGGCAATTACTGGGGGCAAGCCAGCCGGTCAACTTTGCCGGAAAGTACTATCATCTTAAGGAGGCTCAGGTGCTGCCTACCCCGCAGCGGGGTGCGGACTTGCCCATTTTGATTGGCGGCAATGGCAGAAAGCGCACTCTGCCCCTGGCAGCCAGATATGCCGATGAATGGAATGCGATTTTCCTCACACCGTCCGACTTCTCCGAATTGAACCGCTATTTAGATGAGCTTATTCTGCAGGCAGGACGCCAGCCTGCAGAGGTGGAGCGTTCAATGATGACCGGGCTGGTATTTGGTAAAAATCAGGCGGCTTTGGAAGAAAATATGCAAGCCTACGGGGGCGGGGGTTGGAAAAGCGAGGATTTACGTGCCCGGGGGCTGGTTGTGGGTACTGCCGATGAGGTTTTGGAACAAATCCACGCTCTGGGTGAAGCAGGCGTTCAGCGTTTGATTCTGCAATGGCTGAATCTGGATGACCTGAATGGCCTGGAAGCGCTGGCAAGCCGTGTATTGGCGAAGCTCTAATTGACAAAATCCACCAGGCCTCTCTACCCGTTTGTTACCGGTTTAATTTTACTGGAGAAATTGAGAATGGCGGCGGTTTTAGAGGCTCAACGAATATCAATGGAGAGCGACTGGGTAATATCCCCAATTTGGACAATGAGTGTACCGGTGCCGGCCTCGCTGCCAATATCAAACAACCAGCGGCAGATCCCTTCGTTGTCTGCACGGATTGTTCCCTCTTCTGCAGTCAGAAGAGTAATGCCAGCCGGCGAGATATAGGTCAGTATACAGGTCTGGTTGGGGTTGGTCTGGATTTCCAGTCTGGACTGCCCGTTTTTCGTGGTAGTAGTCGGTCGCGAGATGAATCTGAAGCCGATAAACTGGCATTCTTCGTTGCGGCCTTTTTTACTGGCTGGTGGCAGACTTTGATCGGCAATGCTGCTTGTAACGGAAGAAAGGGCTAAGAATTCCTGAACCGGCTGTGTGAGTGGAGAAGCCACGCCAGAATAAAATCTGACGGCTGGTTCCTGTAAGACCATTTGCTCTCCGCAAAAACTGCCGCGAAAGTAGCGCAAAAATGTGATTTCGTGGATTGGGTCATACCCTGTGATGCGCAGAAAGAGCCGGTTTTGATTGACGCTGTAATCCCCGCGCCACATGTCTGGATTCTCGCGGTTGAACCAACCGTGAATGTCAGGTGTATCATCTCGAGTTGGTGGTTTATCCACGCAAGCGCGGTAGGCAAACAAGACGAGGCCATCGGGATAAAATCGAAACATTTGGAAACAGCTACTGCCCTGATATCCGGCTTCGGAATTACGCGAGATGAATACTCCATCCAGCCCGCCGATGGTTGAATCTTCGGGCAGGGGGGCAGCGTTGAGATCGGTGGGCATGGGAAGGGGAGTAGCTTTACTCAACAAGCTTACACAACCGATCGTGAGTGCGCCGATCAGAACCAGGGAGAGGAAAAGGCAGGTTTTCATGGAAACAAACACCGATCAAATGCTAAAGAACTGTGGATACTTCTGCCTCAAATTTACTGAAAAAAAGAGTTGCGTAATTGTTTCTAACGAATACAGTTCGAGTTGCCTGAATTAGTAGTATAACAAATTAATTCTGGTGAATTATTTTTCTTATTATGTGGATTGGCTGTAGTATTTTTCTCTTCAAACAGGGAGGTTAGGTTCACCATTCTAAAGCCCAAATCTCGAACCCGAGGAACGCAATCTTTGAAATTTTGGATATCTTGTTTACGTATATGGAATAACACAATATCCCCATTTTGAGTGCTCTTAAGCTCAAGGAAGTTATTTTTGTGGACAAGGCTCCAATTTTGTGACCACATCACTACAGATAAATTTTGGTTGCAGCATAGTCTTAAAAAATTCCAACTTATATCCCCAAAAGGTGGGCGAGCATACTTAATTACTGTTTCTTCCCCAAGGATTTTTGTTAACGCCCTTCTCCACTCATAAAATTCATGCAAGGTATTATCATATGAAAGCGATGAGGGTTGAGAATGGGAATAGCTGTGATAACCGATTTCATGACCTTTGCTAAAAAGTCTCTTCCAAATTTCAGATTCCTTTGAAGAAGTGCTTAGTAAACCAGAACCGGTTGGAAAAAATGTAACTTGAAGGTCTGGATTTGAGTCAAGAACACTTTCCAGTTCTTTCAGTTGGTCATAATTTAGACAGTCATCAAATGTGACAGCGATAGCAGATATTTTACGGTTGCCGTTCCAGTGAATAGGGGGATAACAAGCAGACTCCACAAATGGTCTGATAGCAGGGTAACAGACAAGACATAGCATTAATTTCAAAAAATCGCGGCGAGAAACACTCTCCAAGTAATTTCCCCTTAAAGATCTACTTGCGCCATGAGAGCTTGAACAACCTATATTTTGATATTATAGCCTTAATTATTGGATACAAGGATAGAAATTGAAGCAATCTATTATAAATGATAAAAGCTTCCCACGCTTTTTTCGATTTTTACAAGCGGTTTGGAATTTTTTTTTCTTGGCGGAGAGGGTGGGATTCGAACCCACGGTGGAGGAAGCCTCCACAACGGTTTTCGAGACCGCCCCAATCGGCCGCTCTGGCACCTCTCCGGGGTGGTGGTATTATAGCAGAACTGCTCAATTTTTTGTATGGCTGGCTGGTTTTACCAGTCAAAAAAGCTGCCTCGCGCAGGGTAGCGGATGTCCCGAAAGCCGGCTTGATTTAATTTTTCGATGAGTGCACCTGCAGCGTTGGCTTCACCGTGTACCAGAAACAATTTCTGGATGGAAGACTGGCTGGCCTGGGCATACTTGACCAGCATATCCTGGCCGGCGTGCGCCGAAAAACCGCCAATGGTGACCACTTCGGCGCGGCGTTCGCACAATTCCCCAAAAATGCGCACAACCGGTTCGCGCTCCGCCAGCCGGCGTCCGAGCGTGTTGGGCGCCTGCCATGAAACGATCAACACGGTGTTACGCGGATTCTGCAGATTGTTGCGTAAATGGTGTAAAATCCGTCCGTTTTCCGCCATGCCGGAGGCGGAAATGATAATCATCGGCTCGTGCCGATCGTTCAGGGCTTTGGATTCTTCCACCGATTGGATGTAGGTCAGTTGTGGAAAGCTCAAGGCGGGATGTGTGCCATTCCGCACAAATTCCTGCGTTTCGGCATCGAACAAATCAGCGTGTTTTTGGAACACGCGGGTTGCGTTGACCGCCAGCGGACTATCCACATAGACCGGCAGTGGGTCAATTTCACCCTCGCTGACCAAACGATTCAAACAATACACCAGCTCCTGTGTGCGCCCAACTGCAAACGCCGGGATGATGATTTTTCCCCTGCGCGCAACCGTGCGGCGGATGGTGTCGCGCAATTCCATGTAGGCTTCTTCGGGGTCGCGGTGGGGTTTATCGCCGTAAGTACACTCCATGATGAGCAGGTCGGCTTGTTGTGGCAGAACCGGATCGTGCATTAACGGCAGCCGTTCTCTGCCAATATCCCCGGAAAACCACAACCGAAAGCGGCGGCCTTTTTCTTCGATGTCCAGCACTACGGCGGCTGAACCGAGGATGTGGCCGGCATCTTCAAAGCGGGCCTGCACGCCGCGAATTGGCTCGAAGACCCGGGTGTAGGGAATGCCTTTCAAGTGGCTGGCGACCTCTGCGGCATCCGCCTGGTTGTACAACGGTTCAATGGGGGGGTCGCCGCGTTTGGCGCGTTTGCGGTTAACAAATTCTGCGTCGGCTTGCTGGATATGCCCTGAATCTTGCAGCATGATGTCCGCCAGATCAGCCGTGGCGGGTGTGGCATAGATATTGCCCTCAAAACCCTGCTTGATCAGGTTGGGCAGGTTTCCGCTGTGGTCAATGTGAGCGTGCGAGAGGATCACCGCATTCAGTGAATCGGGTTCAAAAGGAAAGTGCAGGTTGGTTTGATAGGTGTCTTTGCGGTGACCTTGAAACAAGCCACATTCCAGCAGCAACCGATCTCCGTTGACTTCCAGAAGATATTGAGAACCGGTAACGGTTTGGGCGGCGCCATTAAAGTGAATGCGCATCGTTTAGTTCCCTTTTTGAAGAATTTTCCAGATCTGATTGCCAAATTTTTCACGCCGCCAGGGGAAGTCTTTCATCAGGATATCCAGGTCGGCACGGCAGGTGGGTGAAGCGAAGGCAATTTTCTCCAACGCACTGCGCGGCAAGATGACATCCGATTCAACGCCCATCTGGCGGGCGGTTTTCTTGCGCCATTCTTTGAGGAGTTCCATGCGTTCCAGAATGTGCTCATCAGGGCGGTGGTTGGAATTGCGCGGCGGAGGGGAGGTGTGCAGGCCGCTGCGGATTGCCTGAATGACCCCTGCGGCGTGGCGTCTCCACTGAACAGGAGAAAGTAATTGCAAGTGAAACAGCTCTTCTGTGCTTTGGGGAGCGGTTTCAGAAAGGCGAATCAGCACTTCGTTCGGGAGAATTTTAAACGGTGGCAGATTGGCAAGACGCGCCTGCTGATCGCGGTATTCAATGAGCGCCTGCAAAATGGCGTGCTGCTGGGGGGTCAGGTCTTTACCGCTGCCAATTCGCCAGGCGTTGAGCGGCTGAGGTTCGGGATTGGGGGCAGCATTACGAGCCAGATAGTCGAAATCTTCCTGAGCCAGCAGCATCAGGCGGCGTTTTTCCAGTTCTTCGGCCAGCCGGTTACGCAGCTGGATAAGATAGTGGGTGTCCAAACGGGCATATGAAAGCATCGCCGGGGATAGAGGTCTTTCTCCCCAGTTGGCACGCTGGTAACGTTTTTCCAGTTTGATGCCAAATTCCTCTTCGAGAATATCCCCCAGGCCGATTTTCTTTCTGCCCAGAATGCGGGCTGCCTGCATCGTATCGAAAATCTGGTGGAATTCAAAACTAAAATCACGTTTGAGGCAGATCAGGTCATACTCGGCAGCATGAAAGATTTTTTCAATCTCACGGCTTGCAAAAAGTGGGGCAAGCGCAGAAAGATCGGCAAGAGCCAGCGGGTCTACCAGATAATCTACGGAGGGGGTTGAAAATTGAATCAAACAGACCTGCTCACGATAGGCAAACAAACTGTTCGATTCGGTGTCCACCGCAACGTGTGAAAATTTCAGCAGGTCGTTGACCATTCGATGGAGGGTTTCAGGTTGGTCCACCCATACGGGCGGCGGTAAAGCGTTATCGGTCATGGTGTGGATTATAGCCGATTTTCGTTTTATCAAAATAGGTACACTAAATTTCGAGTAAAAATGGCGGCTTTAGATTAAAATTTCTTCAATAGTGTCCCCCGTGTGGGGTATAGGATGAAAAAATTTTTGGCGCAGATAGGATATATTAACCATAAGGAGGGGCTATGAAAGAGCGAATTCTGATCATTGAAGATGATGAAGCAATCGTGCGGGTCTTGCGGCGCAGTCTGGCTTATGAGGGCTATACGGTGGATGCTGCGTTTGACGGTGAAACAGGGTTGGCTCTGGCACGGGATGCGCACCCCGATCTGGTCATATTGGATTGGATGCTGCCCGGCATGGATGGGCTGGAAGTATGCCAGCGTTTGCGGGCCGGTGGGAATGTGCCCATTCTCATGTTGACCGCCAAGGATACGGTCAGTGACCGGGTGCAGGGACTGGATGCCGGCGCGGATGATTACATGGTCAAGCCCTTCCAGCTGGAAGAATTGCTGGCGCGCGTACGGGCCTTGCTGCGCCGCACTCAACCGGAGCGCGTGCCGGTGCTCAATTTTGCCGACCTGGTGCTGGATACCTCTACCCGACAGGCAATGCGTAAAGGCCGTACAATTTCCCTAACCGCTAAAGAGTATGACTTGTTAGAGCTGTTCATGCGCCATCCGCGCCAGGTGCTTACCCGTGAAATGATCTTCGACCGGGTATGGGGTTATGATTTTGGCGGTGAAAGCAATGTGCTGGATGTGTATATTCGTTACCTGCGCCAAAAACTGGAGAGCGAGGGGGAAAACCGCCTGATTCACACCGTGCGCGGTGTGGGCTATGTCCTGCGCGAAGACGAATAAGGAATGTCCCTGCGACTGCGCCTTTCAATCACATACAGTGCGCTGGTTGGCGTAGTCTTGTTGTTATTCGGATTTCTGGTTTTTTCAATCGTCAGTCAGGTGCTGCTGGAACAAATTGACAGCCGGCTCAGCCAGTCTGCCAATCAGATCATCGAACGGCTGCGGGTGAGCGCTAATAATCAGTTTGATATTCGCCAGTTATCCGCCTACCAGCCGACCGAAAATTTACTCTTTCAAGTGTGGGATACCGAACGGCGCTTGCAGTTCAGTCGTCCGGTTGGGCTGACCAGTCCACTGGATGAGGCCGGTGTACGATTGGGGCAGGTGTTTTTCAGTTCTCAATCCATCAACGGTGTTCGGGTGCGGGTGCTTTCGGTGCCGCTGCGTACCAACCGCGGGCCGGTGGGCTATCTGCAGGTGGGATTGAGCCTGGCGCTGGTAGAAATTACCCAAAACACACTGGCAACCGTGTTGATTGCGCTGACGATTACCTTGATGATTGTGGTACTGGTAACCACATGGGCGTTGACGGGTGAGGCGCTGGCTCAGCTGGAAACGGTGACCCAGGTTGCCACGCAAATCACCCAGGCCGATGACCTTTCACGGCGCATTCCGGTGGCAGCAACGGCTGAGGATGAGGTCAGCCGCCTGATTCGAGCCTTCAACCAGACTCTGGAGCGGTTGGAAAAATTATTTGCCACCCAGCGCAGATTTCTAGCGGATGTCAGCCACGAATTGCGCACCCCGCTGACGGTGATTAAGGGCGAGGTGGGGTTAATGCGCCTGACGAACGAATTGGATGAAGAATCGCTGCGCAGCATTGAGAAAGAAGTGGACCGCCTGAGCCGTCTGGTGGGGGATTTGTTGCTGCTGGCGCAGGCGGAATCGGGTCAGCTGCCGTTGGAGCTGAAACCGGTCGAGCTGGATACCATTCTACTGGAGGTCATCCAGCAAATGCAAGTGCTGGCGAGCGGCAAGGTCAATTTGCGCCTGGAGGAAATTGATCAGGTACTGATCAACGGTGACCGCGACCGCCTGAAACAGGTTATTCTCAATCTGGTGTCCAATGCGGTCAATTACACTCCGGTGGGTGGAGAAGTGCGCTTGTGGCTCGGTAAGATAGAACAGCGTGCCTGTTTGAAAGTGGAAGACACCGGGCCGGGCATACCACCCGAAGACCTGCCGTACATCTTCGACCGCTTTTATCGCGGCGACCCATCCCGCAAGCGCACCGAGAGCAGCGGTTTTGGGCTGGGGCTGTCCATTGCAAAGTGGATTGTTGACCGGCATGGGGGGCAGATTGAGGTGGAGTCGCAGGTCGGTAAGGGGACGCGTTTTACCGTCTGGCTGCCGCTGGCGTAATAAAAAAAGGGCAGGTGGACGGCGGAGGAACGTCCATGCCTGCCCGCTGTGGGAAAGGTACGCTCACAACTTGAGGTTGGTTTGTCGTGAGCTGGTCGTCTGTGAAGTAGTGGGTGCGCGCAGCGAAGAACGTGCCTGCATGTTGTGGTAGGTAGGTTCCGGACGGGGTGCCAGCCCTTCGCTGCTCAGGCCGGGGCGGGGAACAACCGTGCGGCGACTGGACAGGCTGGCGTTGTTCAGCCCGGCGGGAGAAGCGCTGGCAGTTGGCATGGTTGCCGGCCGGCTGGTGCGCTGACTTGAGCCAGCAAAGGTTGGACGCGTTGGCGCAGTAGAGAAGATTCGCTCACCGGCGATGGAGAGAGAACCGATAATCAAAATGCGGATGATCCAGACCATCAAAGCAACGAAAACCGGGACAACATTCATCAGGGTGTCCTGATCAATGACCGCCGTGCTGGAAACGGGATGGCTGGCAATGGCCATTGAAACACCCCACCAGGTTAACACGGCATTCATGGTAGCTGCCAGCAGCCAGGCGCCCAGCAGGTACCAGACTTCCTTGGGCTCATCACGGCCCTGTTCGGGGGTGAACAGGCGGGCAATGCCGGCGAAGTCAATCCCGCAAAAGGCAATCGAGAGAATGGTAGCCCAGCGGATGCCAGCGAAACGTAAATCTCCGAGCAGGTCACGCAAGGCAAAATCGGTGGTGGAGTAGTTGAAGATCTCAAAGGCGATTAAAGCGGAAAGAATGATCAAGCCGAAGAGCAGCCCGGGCCGCAGCCGAACGCCGGAAAACAATTTCGACAAAGACCAACTGTCGGGGTGGGAAGAGAGGTTCATTTTCGTTATCTCCTTTTTATCTGCTATTTGAGAAAAAGCAACTGGCTTTTTCATATAATAGAACATATATTCTATTTTGTCAATAGGCAATTTTCATATATATCCCAATCGTTGCACCAAATTATTTTTCAAGTTCCAGCTTCAACAGGACGATAAACTTGCGGAAGCCTCTTTGGCAGCCACCCCGTTCGTATAATTAAATTATCCCTCTTCGGGTTGATGTTGGATACAGATTGATCTTTCTGAGGTTTAGATTGATTGGGCGAATGATTTTGCCAACCGACCCCGCTTATCAATGGAATAGAATGGAAGCCGAAAAAATCCAGGAGGACCACGATGAAAATGGAATTAACTCACCGGGAGAGGCAAATCATGGAGTTGTTATGCGAGGGAAAAACCCATCATCAAATTGCACTCGATTTGAAAATTTCCCCAAAAACTGTCGAATCATATCTGACCAGGTTGTATCGAAAACTTGGAGTACACAATCGTTCATCAGCCGTTGCCGTATATTGTGTTGGGATGAATCGGAAGGAATTTTAGGGAAATCCCTATATTGCTGACTCTTCCGTGGGTCTTTAGAATAAAGATAAATGGAATGGGAATAGCAAAGATTTGTGAGGGATAAGATGATTAAGAAACAAATTTATTATCTACTGACGGTATATCTGGTATTTGCAACAGGCGTTTCTGTTGTAGTCGGAAAACCATTACAAGATGGAGAAATTAGTAAAAAGAACGATGAGGGATCGTTATATGGATATGGTATAGAAGCAAATCGTTGCTCAAATCGGAATTCTTCGCCAGAAGCTGCGAATATGGCCTATGGTGAAATAGAGGAGGAATGGAGTGTAATTCAAGATCAAAGATATGGTATTGAATTTCAAGTTCCAAAGGATTGCCAAATCATCATCACCATCGATCAACCACAACCATATTCCGAACCACAGGCAATTATCCGACGCTACACAGCTTGGTGTTCGCAAGGATTACTGGATTTTGATATCTGGAATTCGCAGGGGATGAATCTGGACGAATGGTTAATCTGGTATGGAATTACGCGCCAGCCTTTGGGAGATGCGGTGTCACGCTCTTCCATTGGTGAAATTGAAGTGGTTCAATTAAAAGAATCCACGTTGCAAACTACATTCTGGGCAGGAGAAAAGTATATCTTTCGGTTATGGCATACCTATCAGGGGAATATATTCGATGAGGAATTTTATAAAACGGTTTTGAAATCCTTTCATTTTATGAAGGATGACCCCATCAAGAGAGAAGATGTCTCCCGTTCACTTCAAGGCATGTCACCAGAGAGTTTTTCCACAGTAAATCCTCTTGTCACAACATGCTGTGGATATTCTTCATCTGGCAATCCATTTGAGTGCTGTGATAATAAGGGAAATTGTGTCTGGTGGGTGTATTACCGCTATGGCTCTGTACCATTTAGAGGACACGCATGGACATGGTGGGGCCAAGTTCTTGATTACACAGACTGGAGTCGAGCATATCAACCTCGTAGAGATTGGCGAAACATCGTCTGGTGGAATAAAACATCATATCCACCTTATGGACATGTAGCATTTGCGGCAACCTATACCGGTGGAAGTACCATTACGATTTCAGAGATGTTATATTGTAATAATTGCGGCCGAACGAGGACGATCAATGTCAGCAGCGCAAACGGGTATATCTTTGAGGCAAAGCATGTTCCAACGGGTATCAATGGAGGTAAATAGAATGTACCGATGGCTTCTATTGGGAACAATATTGGCAATGGCTTTAGCGGCTTGCACGCCAAATGAGCCCATTGACACAGAATCAACTTCCACCCTGTCAGCCACCCCGCAAACGGAAACAACCTCAACCCCATCACCGTTCCTCACATTTACGCCAACCATCCAGGACAAAGTAATCCCTTCTCCCCGCCCGACTCGGACACCGACATTAATTCCCGCATGTGAGTCCTATAAAGTTCTTGATGTGAACGCATTGCCCCAACAAACAGAAGGAAAGTATCAGGGCTGGCGGCTTTACATTCATCCCCAATATCACTATTCTGTATTGATTCCTGTGGAGTGGGGTGCCTGTATTCGCGATCACTACTTGAATTTGTTTTTCCTCAATGACCGTCGCGTCCTGACGCTGGTAATTGGAACAAAATTTGCCGATGATGAAACCCATATTCTGAGAACCGGTGTACCGGCGGGTGATGTCGTTGATGGCGGAACGGTTCAATTCCTCGGGCAAACCATTCGCAAGAGGATGATCCGTTACGAGGGCAAGGATAAAGTTGTTCTGTACGGTTACAAAGAGGATTTGCCCTATCAAATTCCCGCCGGTAATCTGATCTTCACCATCAGTCTGGATGATTTCAGCTCCGGGCCTTATGAGGAGATTGAACTCTCACCCGAAATTCAACAGCTGGCGGATGCAATTGTTGAAAGCATCCAATTGTCTTCACCGTAAGCGTAAGGCGGACAGCCAGCCGTAAGATGCCGTTGTCC
This sequence comes from Bellilinea sp., assembly GCF_053501535.1. Classification (NCBI taxonomy): domain Bacteria; kingdom Bacillati; phylum Chloroflexota; class Anaerolineae; order Anaerolineales; family Anaerolineaceae; genus Bellilinea; species Bellilinea sp. The sequence goes on from NZ_JBRCOK010000028.1 coordinate 11,526, forward strand.
GTTGGCCGCTTGGACCGCCCCGGTCAGCGCTCAGGCGGGGAAGAGAGAGGCAAATACCTCTGGGGCGTATTTTTCCACCATCTCGGAGGCAATCCCGTTGCGCTGGCAAATATCGGCATACACGTCCACGCTGGGCCGGCGGGTGCGCACCTGGGTTTCGGGATCGAGCCCCCACAGGCCAAAACGCTGCGTCCAGCCGCGTTCCCACTCAAAATTATCTACCAGCGACCAGTGAAAATAGCCCTTAATCGGGTAATTGAAGTTGACCGCCCGCCACATCTGATGAATGTGCTGAATGGTATAGCGCGGGCGCAGGTGATCGTCAGCGTCCTCTACGCCGTTTTCGGTGACGATGATGGGCAATTTGAAACGGTTTGCCCATTTGAGCGCTTCAAACATCCCCTCCGGAATGTTGGCAATAAAGCCAGTGTCGCTCAAGTCGGCGTTTTTGGGATAGGAAAGTTTATGAAAGAGTGAGTTGAAGGCCAGCGGTTTGAAGGCAACCAAATCGCGCGAGTAGTAATTGATTCCCACAAAATCCTGCGTTTTGGCGGCTTCGGGAATAGTCGTCTTTTGCAGGGCAAAGCGAAACGTACCCTCGCTGATGGCGCGGATGAAGGAGAGGTTGAAGTTGTTATGCAGAAAACCAGCCATCCAGCGGTCAAAGGGCGAGGCTGGGCGGGCTGGGGCAAAACTGCGGTAATTGAGGGCAATGCCGACGCGGGCATGTTTTTGGATGCGGTGAATGGTGCGGTAAGCCAGCGCATGTGCCTGCACCATATTGCTCAAAACGGCAAAGGCTGACTTTAAGTCATTTTTACCCGGCGGGAAGCCGCCGCCCAGATAGCCCCCGTAGGTATATACATTCGGTTCATTGATAGTTACCCACAGGCTGACGTATTCTTTAAGTGCCTCGACCACTTTTGCCACAAACTTATCAAACAGCGCTGGCACATCCGGGTTTTCCCATCCGCCCAGGTCCATCAGCCAGAGCGGGTCACTGAAGTGGTGCAGGGTGACCATGGGTGTCATATTGCGCTGTTCAAGACCGCGAATCATCTCGCGGTAATAATTCAGGGCTTCTTCGTTCCAGCTATCCGGTTTGGGCTGGATACGGCTCCACTCGATGGACAAACGGTGCGCATTTTGTCCCGTATCGGCGGCGCGGTCAAAATCTTCTTTCCAGCGGCCGCCCCACCAGTCACACGCCAGACCGGCTTTATGTCCGAATTTGATACGCCCTTCCTGAGCTTCCCAGGCAGCCCAGTTGTTGTTGGTATTGTTGCCTTCCACCTGATGAGAAGAGGTGGCCGTTCCCCACAAAAATCCGTTTGGAAAATGATAGGTGGCCTGCGGCATGATGGGTTTTCCCTCCATTGGATCATGGATAGCGTCCGGCCCAATTATACTCGGTTATAATCGGAGTTATGGAAGCTCCGCTCGAAAACCGTATTGGTCGCTTATTCATCCAGCGCGGTCAGAAACTGGTGCTGGCAGAATCCTGTACGGGGGGGTTATTGGGGCACTTGATCACCAATGTGCCCGGCAGTTCAGAGTATTTTCTGGGAGGAATAACGGCTTACTCTTACGAAGCCAAACAATCGCTGCTGGGGGTCAAGCCGGAAACCCTCATCCAGTTCGGCGCGGTCAGCCGGGAAACGGTGCTGGAAATGGCGCAAGGCGTGCGGCGACTGTTTTCCGATCAGGTGGCGGAGGAAAGACTGGTTGGGGTTGCCGTCAGCGGGATTGCCGGGCCGGGGGGTGCCCAGCCGGGCAAGCCGGTTGGACTGGTATGGATCGGGCTGAGCGCGGTGGAGGGCAATTGGGCAGCCGCTTTCTATGGGCAGGGCAGCCGGGAGGAAAACAAAGCCTTCTCAGCCCGTTGTGCGTTGGAAGCATTACATGCCTACCTTGAAGGAAAACTGACTTTGGGAAAGTCGGGTGAATGATGAGCCAGGCAAATAAGAAAAAAGTGTTAATTTTGACGGCCGATGCCGGTTTTGGGCATCGCAGCGCGGCGAACGCGCTGGCAGCGGCATTACAGCGTCAATACGGCGAGCAGGTGCAGGTGGAAATTGTCAACCCGCTGGATGATAAAAAGACACCCATTTTATTGCGGGAAAGCCAGTCGGATTATGATTTGCTGGTGCGCAAAGCGCCTGAACTGTACAAACTCGGCTACGATGCCTCGGATACGACCCTGACCAGTCTGCTGCTGGAAAGCGCCTTAACCGTGATGTTGTTTGAAGTATTGCGTGATTTGGTGCGCAGACAAAAGCCGGATGTGATTGTAACCACGTATCCTTTGTATCAGGCGCCGCTATCGGCGGTATTTTCCATCTTCCGCACCTTTGTCCCGCTGATTACGGTGGTGACCGATCTGGTCTCGGTGCATCGGTTGTGGTTCCATGCCAACGTGGATATGCTGCTCGTGCCCACACCGGAAGTGCGGGAACTGGCCATTGAAGCTGGCGTGGCTGCAGAGAAAATTCACATTACCGGCATACCGGTACATCCCCAAATTGCGGAGGAGAAACGCTCCCCTCTGGAGTTGAGAACTCAATTGGGGTGGCAGCCCGATCTATTCACCATTCTGGCGGTGGGCAGCCGGCGGGTAAGTGGACTGATGGACGCCTTGCAGGTGATCAATCACTTTGGCGCGCCTCTTCAACTGGTGGTAGTGTGCGGCAAAGATCGGGATACTTTCCGTGAGTTGCACGAGGTCATCTGGCATGTGCCGGTGCATTTGTACGAATACACCAGTGAAATGCCGTCGTTCATGCGCGCCTCTGATCTGATCGTCTGCAAGGCTGGCGGGTTGATTGTGACCGAATCGCTGGCATGCGGACTGCCGATGATTCTGGTGGATGTGTTGCCCGGGCAGGAAACCGGCAATATGGAGTATGTAGTCAATAACGGAGCCGGCGAGCGGGTTGAATCCCCCATGGAGATGTTAGAGGCGCTTTCGCATTTATGGATTAACCAACAGGCCTTACTGAAAAAGCGTGCCGCACAGGCACGCCGACTCGGAAAGCCGAGAGCCGCCTATGAAGCGGCTGAATGGATCTGGCAGGCAGCTCAAACCGGTACCCGCCGGTTGGAAACCCCCCGCCGGAAGTCGCTGCTGGATTTGTTGACCAGTAACCAGATCTTCCCAAAAGAAGACGAACCGCTTACTGAGGATTGAGGATGGATTCATTCATCTGGGGAGTGGTCATCATATCTGCAAATGAGGAATGGAAAGCCCTCGATCCTCATTTACGGGGGATGAATCACAGGTCATACCCGCTGGGGACTTTCGTGGAAGGCGTTATTGCAAACCGGCCGCTGATAATTTTACACGGCGGTTGGGGGAAAACCGCAGCGGCGGCTTCTACCCAGTATGCCATTCAACGCTGGCAGCCCAAACTGGTGATTAATTTAGGTACTTGCGGCGGCTTTTCTGGAAGGATTGAGCGGGGTGAGATTGTTCTGGCAGAAGAAACGTGGATGTACGATATTGAAGAAAGAATGTCGGACAGTTGGGAAGCGCTGGAGGCCTGCCATATCCGGCTGAATCTTGACTGGCTGACTCAGCCCTATCCGCAGGCTGTACACCGTGCGGCGCTGCTCTCCGCGGATCGTGACCTCGACCCATCTCAAATTCCCGGTTTGATTGCTCAATTTAATGGCATTGCCGGCGATTGGGAAAGCGGTGCCATTGCCTGGGTGGCTCAGCGCAACCAAACCCCTTGCCTGATCTTGCGGGGGGTTACGGATCTGGTGGATAACAGCGATGGAGAGGCATATGGGCGCTGGGATGTCTTTGCTCAGGCGACCCAAAGAGTAATGAATGATCTCTGGCGGCATTTACCAGCATGGCTGTCGTGTTGTCAATTGTCATGAATCAACCAGCAAAAAGTCAAGTTTGTGCTGGCGCAAACTGAAATCCGATAAAACAGGTTATAATACCCTCCAATGAGATTGTGCCAATTTTCACCTGAGGTTATACATTCTCATCCCTCTTTTCGGTATTTCTCATTTTCGATTAATGTTTGCATGGAAAATTGAAAACGGAGCATGATTCATCCATTGTGATTTATCTTTACAGGAGGTCCGATGAACGACTCTCAATCCACCGCGCGCACATCCTCAGGAAGCCGAACGAAATTCTTAATTGGCGGACTGCTGATCGTTGCAGCGGTTATTTATTTAATTGCTTCTTCAATGCAGGCCAGTGCGCAGTATTTTATGACGGTAGCAGAACTGGAAGAAAAAGCGGCCGAAATTGGAGATCGCGAATTGCGCATTTCCGGTGCGGTGATTGGCGATTCGATTCAATACGATTCCAGCACCCTGCGGCTGGAATTTGTCATTGCCCATATCCCCGGTGACCAGAAAGAGATCACAGCGCAGGGCGGGCTTGCGGCGGTGCTTCATTCCGCGGTCAATGACCCTGCTCAACCTCGGTTGAAAGTGGTTTACAATGGCGTCATGCCCGATCTGATGCGCAATGAAGCTCAGGCGATTGTGACGGGAAAATTGGGGCAGGATGGCATTTTTTATGCTGAGGAATTATTACTTAAATGTCCCACCCGCTATGAGGAAGCCGTTCCCGATCAGGCGATGGATGGCTGATTCGGCGGGAGTGTGCTCCAATCCAGATTTTTCTGCCGGGATGAGATGCCCCCGGCGCTTTGCTGTTTACGCCTAAGGGAGTAGAGGAGAGGATATGCTTGCAAATATCGGTTTTGGTGTACTGGTTGTGAGTTTCATCACCTCATTGTATGGTATCTTTGCCTCGATTGTCGGAGTGCGCAAGAATTCGCTGGCGTGGGTGGAAAGCGCCCGCAAAGCCATGCAGATCACCTTTCCATTGATCAGTATCGTTGCCTTTTCAATCATTTTGCTGCTGGTCACCGGGCAGTATCAGGTCCAGTATGTTTACAATGTCACCAGCAGTACCATGCCGCTTTACCTCAAGATCACGGCGCTGTGGGGTGGACAGTCCGGCTCGCTGGTCTTCTGGGCATGGCTGATGTCAGCCTTCACCACTGCGGTTACCCTGCGCAAGTGGGAACGCGACCGCGAATTTCTCCCTTGGGTGATTCTGGTTGGACTGGTCACCCTAACCTTTTTCCTGGCGTTAATCCTTTTCTTTGAAAATCCGTTTGTGCGTTTCTGGGTAACGGCGGCTGGCAATCAGGTGATTGCCATGCTTCCGCCTGCCGGCGCTGCGCCGTTGATTCCGGCGGATGGCCGTGGGCTTAACCCGTTGCTGCGTCATCCGGGTATGATCATTCACCCGCCGATGCTCTACCTTGGGTTTGTTTCTTTCGTCATTCCGTATGCCTTTGCAGTGGCGGCGCTGGTCACGGGACGTACCGATGACCGTTGGATCCGCATCACCCGCCGCTGGACGCTGGTGGCCTGGCTGTTCCTTTCTCTGGGTCTGGTTTTGGGCAGCCGTTGGGCGTATGATGTGCTGGGTTGGGGTGGTTACTGGGCGTGGGACCCGGTTGAAAATGCCGCGTTCATGCCGTGGCTGACCGGAACCGCCTTCCTGCACTCGGTGATGATTCAGGAAAAACGCGGTTTGTTCAAACGCTGGAACATGATCCTGATTGTTCTCACCTATGCTTTGGTCATCTTTGGCACCTTTTTGACACGTTCCGGCGTTCTTTCCAGCGTTCATTCCTTTGCACAAAGCGCGATTGGCCCGATGTTTTTTGGCTTTATTGCCCTGTCCATGATCATTTCTGTGTGGCTGCTGGTGTGGCGCTGGGACATTCTGCGCTCCGAAGGGACGATGCACTCCCTGCTTTCCCGTGAGGCGCTGTTTCTCCTGAACAATCTGCTTTTCATGGGCATCCTTGTGGTTGTTTTCTGGGGGACGGTCTTCCCGCTCATTTCGGAGTTGTTCACCGGACAAAAAGTAACGGTGGGACCGGCGTTTTACGAACGCTCCACCGGGCCGCTGTTTGCCGGGCTTTTGCTGTTGATGGGGATAGCACCGCTCTCGGCGTGGGGGCATTCCACGCTGAAAACACTGGGCAAGGCGCTCTGGAAGCCGGCTCTGGCGGCTCTGGTGGTGGTCATTGCGGTATTTGCCGGCGGAATTCGCAACGTTGGAGCGCTGCTCGGTTTTCTGCTGGTCGCACTGGTCATTTTTATCACCTTGTTTGAATACTACCGTGGAGTCACTGCCCGCCGCCGCCGCACCGGCGAAGGGTTACTGGCGGCGCTTTTCAACCTGATGGCGCGCAACCGCCGCCGTTACGGGGGGTATATTATCCATCTGGGGGTGGTGTTGATGGCGCTGGGAATCATCGGTATTGAAATGTTCCAGACCGAAACCCAGGGCACCATTCCGCCGGGCGGTTCACTGCGCCTGGGGCGTTATGAAGTCACCTTTACGCGGCTGGATATCTTTGATGCCAACGATGGGCGCAATGTTGCCCGCGCGACGGTGCTGGTCAGTCGTGACGGCCGTATGCTGGGAGAGTTGCACCCGCGCCGCGACCTGTACTTTGACTCCATGCAGCCGATGACGATTCCCGGGGTCAGGAGCACGATTGAGGATGACCTGTATGTGCTGCTGGTGGACTGGGAGCCGATCTCCTCCACCGGTGTGACTTTCAAGGTTTATCACAATCCTCTGATCAACTGGTTGTGGATTGGCGGCTTTGTCTTTATTTTGGGGATGCTGGTAGCAGCCTGGCCGGATAAGGATCCTCAGCCGGTGGCGGTGGCGGTGCGGCGGGGTCAGGTGATTCCCAGCCGTTCGAGCGGAGATTGATGCGTATGGACGGAAAAACAGGCTTTTTGCAGCGGTTGGCTTTACTGGTGGTGCTGGCGGGCATTCTGCTGGCAATGGCAGTTGATTCGGCTTTCGCTCAGCAGCCCACCCCTTCGGATGACGATGTTAACCGCGTGGCAAAACAAATGTACTGCCCGGTGTGTGAAAACATTCCCCTGGATGTCTGTCCTACCCAGGCCTGTGCCCAATGGCGCGCGTTGATCCGCCTGAAACTTTCCGAGGGGTTGACGGATGAAGAAATCCGCCAGTATTTTGCCGAGCAGTACGGGGACCGTGTGCTGGATGTTCCCCCTGCGCGGGGTTTGAACTGGCTGGTGTATGTTCTGCCGCCGCTTTTTCTGTTAGGCGGGGTATGGATCGTTGTGCGGGTTTTCCGTTCGATGCAAAAACCTGCTCCCGCCGTGACCGGCGATTCTGCTGCAAGCGGAACATCTCCCGAATCAGCGGAAGACCCTTATCTGGCGCGGATTGAGGAAGAACTACGCCGTCGGGAGCGCGAAGGCAGATAAGCATTCCCTTTCAATGGGATGGGACGAGGAGAAGATTGAATGGTTGAGGAGCGAATCAACAACGCTGAAAGAACGAATCGCCAGACCTTGCCGCGTTGGGTGGTCGGTCTGGTGTTCGCAGCGCTGATCGGTTTTCTGGTGCTGATTGGTTTGGGTTTGCGCCGAACTCAGGAAGGCCCAATTGTCATCGGCCAGAAGGTGCCCTATTTTGAACTTAAAACCTTTGACGGGGAAGTATATAACACCCAGCAAATGCAGGGTAAAGTGATTGTGGTAAACTTTTGGGCTTCGTGGTGTAAACCCTGCGAGCAGGAAGCCTTTGAACTGGAAGAAGCCTGGCAATTCTACAAGCCGCGCGGTGATGTGGTTTTTTTGGGTGTGGATTACGTGGATACGGAACCGGAAGCCAAGGCCTTCATTCAGCAATTTGGACTGACTTACCCCAACGGCCCCGATTTGCGCACGCGCATTTCGCAGATGTTCCGTATTCAGGGTGTACCTGAAACCTACATCATTGACCGTGAGGGAAGATTGGCGTTCGTCAAAAAAGGGCCGTTCCTGTCTGTTACCGAAATTCGGGGCGCAGTTGACCCGCTGCTACCTTAAACTTTGATGCGAGGAGAATCAATTTCATGGATTTAGGCTCCGTTCTGCTAATCCTTGCGCTGGCATTACTGGTAGGGATGATTTTGACACAGCCTTTTCTGCGAATTAAAGAAACCGAAAAATTGATCCAGGAGCGTAAAACCTCTCAGGAAAAAGATCATTTGAGGTCTGCACTGCTTGCCGAGCAGGAACGTGTCCTTTCTGCCTTGCAGGAACTGGAATTTGATTACGCCCTTGGAAAGATCCCCGCTGAAGATTACCCGCACGAACGGGCGGCTTTATTGAAACACGGGGCAGACATCCTTCGCCAACTGGATGCGCTTCAACCGGGCAATGGCAGGCAAAAATCAGCCGAAGAACGGATTGAGGCAGCCGTTGCCGCACGCCGGGCAGATGCGGCCAGCCGCCCGGCTGCCCTGGCTGAGCTGGATGAGGTTGAACTGGCCATTCTGGAACGCAAGCGGCAGCAGCAGACTCGTCCGGCCGGTTTTTGTCCTCAGTGTGGAAATCCAGTTACCCAAAATGACCGCTTTTGCTCCAAATGCGGGAATCCCGTTGAAAAATCACTTTAGAATGGATGACCATGTTTCTTAAAAAAGGAACTGCCTGTTTTCGTGGTTTGCTTCTTGTCCTCATCTGGGCAGGGGTGAGCGGCTGCACTGTTTCGCTGGCAGCAGATGTTACGCCGCCGCCGAATGCCCAGTCTTTTGTCGCTCAACAGACTCCTGCGGCAACCGGTGAAGTCTTGTACCCAACCGTTCCGCCCAACCCGCAGCGCGGCGCTCAGATTTACGCCGAGAAATGTGCCGCCTGTCATGGGGAACGCGGCATGGGGGATGGGGCGCAGGCCTCTCAATTGACGGTGCCCGTGCCGCCATTGGGCGACTTATCGCTGGCGCAAGGCGCGCGACCGGTGGAATGGTACCGGATTGTGACCAACGGCAATATCGAGCGGTTTATGCCGCCTTTCCGTTCGCTCGATGAACGTCAACGCTGGGATGTAGTGGCGTATGCCCTGAGCCTTTCCCTGCCGCAAGATTTGCTGACACAAGGCGCTGAACTGTATCAGCAAAAATGCCAGAACTGTCATGGGGTTGATGGGCAGGGCAGTGCACAGGCGCCCGGCTGGCGGGATGATACTTCGCGGCTGGCATCCCTTTCACTGGTGGAGATGGCCAGTATTATTCAGCGTGGAAAAGGCAACATGCCTGCCTTTGCCAGCGAATTTAACGACTCCCAAATTTTGGCGCTGGCGGCCTTTTCGCGTACTTTGAGTTTTGAAACTTCTCCCGCTGTTCAAACCCCCGCGCTGGAGCAGATTGTCCCCGGTACGGCTGATCAAAATCAGAGCGAACAATCGCAACCGGCATCTGATTTGCGAGTTGCCATTCAGGGGAAAGATCAACGGCTCCGGCGGACCGTTGCCCGCCGGTTTGACCGCTGAACTGGCCGGCTATGATGGAATGGCGCAAGTGTATGGGGCGGAAGCCGAGGTAGCAGCGGACGGTACCTACACCTTTCCGGATGTCGAAATCGTCCCCGGCCGCGCTTTCATCGTATCGGTCAATTATCAGGGTTTTACCTTCAATTCGGATGTGTTTCATAATCTGGGTGATCCGCTGAGTAATCCGATTGAACTGCCCGTCACGGTCTATGACACTACGACCGATATATCGGCATTACGGGTGGATCGTCTGCATGTTTTCTTTGACTTCACCAATCCCGATGCAATTCAAGTTGCGGAATTGTTCTTGTTGAACAACACCGGCAGCAAAGTAATTAGCGGTGAGGCACCCGGCCAACCGGTAGTCTATTTTGAATTGCCCGAAGGTGCAACCAATTTACAATTCCAGAGCGGTGCGGTTGGCGGGCGGTTCATCATGACTGAAAAGGGTTTTGCGGATACGCAGCCTGTTCCCCCCGGAAGCGGCAGCCAGATTTTGTTTGCCTATGATCTGCCGCTCTCTCGCCGGACGACGGTGCGCATCCCTATCAACCTGCCGGTAGATGCTGCGATTGTCATGATTCCACAGGGCAGCATGACCCTCCAAAGCAGCCAGCTGCAGCCGATGGGTCAGCGCCAGATTCAAGGAGTAACGTTGGATCTGTTCAGCACAACCGATTTACAGGCCGGTAGCACGCTCGAAATGACCCTCAGCGGGCGCATGAGCAGCCCAATCAACCTGCAAACCGGTCAAACGGGCGCCTTGATTGCCGGGGCGCTGGCGCTGGTACTGGTTGCAGGCGGAGGAGTATACTGGTATGTCCGCGTGCAAAAATTGGCACCGGCGGTGGAAAGCAACGCACCAGCCGAAAGCGAAAGCCGCGAAACGCTGATGGATGCGATCATCGCGCTGGATGACCTGTATAAATCCGGTCAGTTGAGCGAAGAAACCTATCAACAGCGCCGTGCTGAATTGAAAGAACGTTTACGGGCAATGCTGGATTGAGGTTGGATGAGCTCATTGATTGAAGTCCGCTCGCTGGTAAAACGCTTTGGGGCAAAAATCGTCCTGCGCCAGTTGAATTTTACGGTTCAGGCCGGTGAATTTGTTGCTCTGCTCGGCCCAAACGGAGCGGGCAAAACTACTTTTTTGCGCATCCTTGCTTCGCTGGCAAGGCCTTCGTTGGGAGAAGTATGGGTGGCCGGTTTTCGGCTGCCCCAGCAGGCTGCCCATGTACGCCGCCGTTTGGGGGTGGTCAGTCATCAACCTTTGCTCTACGGCGATTTGAGCGCAGAAGAAAACCTGCGTTTTTACGGGCGCATGTACGCCGTACCTCAACTGGGTACACGGATCAACGAAGTGCTGGAACTGGTCGGTCTTGCTGCGCGGCGGCGGGATCTGGTGCGCACCTTCTCGCGCGGAATGCAGCAGAGACTGGCCATCGGACGCGCCATTTTACATGACCCCGATGTGCTGCTGCTGGATGAACCCCATACCGGGCTGGATCAGGATGCCTGTGATATGCTGGATGGGGTTTTACGGCAAATTGCCGGACAAGGCCGCACGGTGGTAATGACCAGCCACGATCTGGCACGGGTGGAAGACCTGGCCTCGCGTTTTGATGTGCTGACCGCCGGGCGTATAACGGCCAGCCGATCGGCGGATGGTTTGCCGCGGGATGGCCTGCTGGCTTTTTACCGGCAGGCGCTGGAAGTTCAACGAAACCTGCAGGGGGCAGTCCGATGAGCGGATTAACACCGTTTATGAGCGCCATGGGCGCAGTCATCTGGAAGGATTTGCGGGCAGAATGGCGCAGTCGTGAGGTCATTTCAGCCATGCTGGTGTTTGCCCTGCTGGTCATCCTTATTTTTAACTTTGCGTTAGATTTGCAGCCCAATGTTCGCGCCGGCATCTCTTCCGGTGTGTTATGGGTAACGCTGGCATTTGCCGGAACATTGGGGCTGAACCGTTCCATGGCGGTGGAAAAAGACCGCGGCTGTCTGGATGGTTTACTGCTTGCGCCGGTTGACCGGGCTGCCATTTATCTGGGCAAGGCGTTTGCCAACCTGCTTTTCATGCTCCTGGTGGCATTCATTGTTCTGCCGGTTTACGGCATTTTGTACAATACCAACATGATCATCCCCGGTTTGCTGCTGGTGATTTTGTTAGGCAGTGAGGGATATGTGGCAGTAGGAACACTGCTCGCCAGTATGGCGGTTCAGGCTCGCACCCGTGATATTCTCCTGCCGATTTTACTCTTTCCAGTAGCAGTACCGGTGGTCGTTTCGGCCGTCAAAGCCACCGGCGGTTATCTGGCCGGTTTGGGTTGGGAGGAAATTCAGCCGTGGTTTACTTTACTGGTTGTTTATGACGTCATCTTTACTTCGGTGGCGTTTATGGTGTTCGATTCGGTGGTTGAAGAATAAACTAATTTTGGAGGTGCAGTATGCTTCAAAAACCCAAATTATTAACGGTTCTGGATGTGGCTGCAATTGCTTCTTTTCTTGCAGCAACAGCGCTGGTGTTCTTTTACGCACCGCTGGAACGGGTGATGGGTGCCGTCCAAAAAGTGTTCTATTTCCATGTGGCCAGCGGTTGGGTGGGGATGCTCAGTTTTCTGGTGGCGGCGATTGTTGGCATCATCTACCTGATTCGCAAGGATCTCAAATGGGATTCGGTCGGAGTGGCGGCAGTGGAAATTGGAATTGCCTTTACCCTGATCAATGTGGTAACGGGTGCCATTTGGGCGCGCCCAATCTGGAACACCTGGTGGACGTGGGATCCGCGCCTGACAACGGCCACCATCATGGAACTGGTTTACTTGGCTTACCTGATGCTGCGCGCCGGTATTGAAGAACCGGAACGGCGGGCGCGCTTTGGGGCGGTCTACGCAATTGTCGGCTTTCTCAGTGTGCCGCTGACCTTCTTTTCCATCCGCCTGTTCCGCACCATTCATCCGGTGGTCATCGGCAGCAATGACCCCGGTGCTATGGGCGCATTTGACATGACGCCAACCATGACCCAGGTTTTCCTGTTCAGTCTGCTGGCGTTCACCATTGTGTACTTTGACCTGCTGTGGCATCGCATTCGGCTGGGCAGGTTGGCCGAGCGGGTGGAAAGCCTGCGCCTCAAAGTTCAAGCCTGAAGGAAGGTGAATGATGGATCAACCCGCCAACACGATCTCCTACTTTATTGCCGGATATGGGTTCATCTTTGGTGTGATGATTTTTTATCTCGCCAGTTTGATCATCCGCTGGCGCAACTTGAAGCAGGATGAAGCCCTGCTGAATGAGCTGGATCAAAAAGAAACAACCGGCAACGAGTAGAGAGAACAGAGGTGCGCAACTTCCGCGCACCTCTGTTCTCTCAGGAGGAGAAGAGACGAAAAATCATCTGTTCCATTAAGCTCCAATTTGCTCAGGCACCTGAGGCAGCCGCTCACGGATGGAGTGGATGGCTTCTTCGGGCAACTGGTAGTCTTCCAGACGGCCGTGATTATAGGCGTCGTAGGCGGTCAAGTCAAAATTACCATGCCCGGATAGGTTGAATAAGATGACTCGCTTTTCGCCCCGCTGTTTGGCAAGCAGCGCTTCGTCAATGGCTGCCCGAATGGCATGGGCTGATTCGGGTGCAGGTACAATCCCTTCGTGGCGGGCAAACAGCACGGCGGCTTCAAAGGTGGCCCGCTGGGGAACGGCAACCGCTTCAATCAAACCGGCATCATAAAGCGCACAGATCGAAGGCGCCATACCGTGATAACGCAATCCACCGGCATGAATGGAAGGCGGGATGAAAGAATGCCCCAGAGTGTGCATTTTGACAATCGGCGCCATTTGGGCGGTATCACCGTAGTCAAAAGCATAGACGCCGCGGGTCAGGGAAGGAGCAGCAGTGGGTTCCACCGCCAGCAAGCGGGTGCGCTGACCGTTGCGCAGGTTTTCCCGCAGGAAAGGATAGGCAATCCCGCCAAAGTTCGATCCGCCGCCGACGCAGCCGATGACCACATCCGGGTATTCACCGGCTAAATCCATCTGTTTGAGGGCTTCTTCACCGATGACAGTCTGGTGCAGCAAGACGTGGTTCAACACCGAGCCGAGAGAATACTTTTTTACGCCGTTGGAAGTGGCCGCTACCTCAACCGCCTCGCTAATGGCAATACCCAGCGAGCCGGGGCTTTCCGGGTCCTTTTCGAGAATAGAACGCCCGGCGTTGGTGAGATTGGTGGGAGAAGCAAACACTTTTGCGCCAAACGTTTCCATCAAAAAGCGGCGGTAGGGTTTTTGATTGTAGGAAACCTTGACCATGTAGACTTCCAGTTCCATGTCAAAAAAGGCACATGCCATTGAAAGCGCAGAACCCCACTGACCAGCCCCCGTTTCGGTGGTGAGTGCTTTAGTGCCGGCCGCTTTGTTGTAAAAGGCCTGTGCCAGCGCTGTGTTGGATTTATGGCTGCCGGACGGAGAAGCGCCTTCATACTTGTAGTAAATGTGAGCCGGTGTGCCGAGCGCCTTTTCCAGCCGGCGCGCACGGATCAAGGGAGTGGGGCGGTAGAGTTTGTAGGCTTCCCGTACTTCTTCGGGAATTTCGATGTATCGCTCGGTGCTGATTTCCTGCAGAATCAATTCCATTGGGAACAATGCACTGAGAAAATCCGGCGTGACAGGTTCTTTGGTAGCCGGATGCAGCACCGGCGGCATGGGCACCGGGCTGTCTGCCAGCACGTTGTACCAGTAGCGCGGCAAATCATTTTCGCTCAACAGGAAACGGGTTAATTCAGACATGGTAAACCTCCTTGAAATTGGAAATTAATGGACAAATGAGATTAGCAAAATGCGCCGGCGGCGGGGTTGCTTTGTCCGCTTTCGGGCTGCAAGGCCAGTCCAAGGGTCAGGCCCATCGCGCCGAGTACCTCTTCCAGAGTCTGGCGGGCAATTTGCCGGGCGCGGTTGCTGCCGTGATAAAGAATTTCGCGCAAATAGGCAGGCTGTGCAATGAACCTTGCGCGCCGCTCACGCAGCGGTTCAAGCGTTTGGTTGAGTTTGCGCGCCAGATATTGCTTGATTTCGACATCGCCGACCTTTCCCTGACGGTAACGGGCTTTGTATTCCTCGACCTGCTCGCGGTCAGCGTCAAACTGATCCAGATAGATGAAAAGGGGGTTACCCTCCACTTTTCCCGGATCGGTAGGATGGATGCGATTGGGATCTGTAAACATGCCCATCACCTTGCGGGTGGTTTCTTCTTCAGAATCCCGCAGGAAGATGGCGTTGCCATACGAAGTGTGCATGGTGCGGTTGTCAATCCCCGGCAGGCGCGGCATGGTGGAAAGCAGAGCATCCGGTTCGGGGAATAATTCCCCATACAGGCTGTTGAAGCGGCGGGCAATCTCGCGGGTCAATTCGATGTGCGGCAGTTGATCCTCGCCGACCGGCACCAGCGATGCTTTGTAAAGCAGAATATCGGCCGCCTGTAAGACAGGATAGGTCAGCAGTCCCAGGGAGGGTTGAATACCCAGTTGTTTGACCTGTTCTTTGTAGGTGGGCACACGGTGCAGACGGGTCTCACTGACCAGCATGCTGAGCAGTAAAGCCAGTTGACTGTGTTCCGGTACAGCCGATTGCAGCACAAGGGTGCTGCGCTGGGGGTCAATGCCGGCCGCCAGCCAGTCAGCAACCACTTCTAAGGTGTTGGGGCGGATGTCGGCCGGGTTTTGATAATCTGTGGTGAGCACATGCAAGTCGGCTACCAGAAAGAAACATTCATGGGTTTGCTGCAAACGCACCCAGTTTTGAAGCGTGCCAACCAGATGTCCCAGGTGACGGGGTCCGGTGGGACGATGTCCGGTAAGGATACGATAGGTTCTAAGGGTCATTATCTCAATCTCCATTTGGTGGACTTAAAACAAAACGGCCTGTGCTCGTGGGGACGAACACAGGTCCGTGGTGCCACCCCAGTTAGGCTGCTGGTAAAAAAATTCCCCGGTGATGCACACAGGGGAAAGAAGCCAGCCTCACTCGTTGCGGGTACGGCCATTTTGGCGATACCCTTTGCCCAGATAACGGTGGCAACTCCGGCCCAGACTACTGGGGAAGAAACCCGTTCGCCCTGCAACTCCGAGGTCCATTCATCGCCGCTGTACGGGCAGGTTCTCACCGCTTCCTGCTCTCTGTACCGCCATTTCGACGATTACTCGTCCTCTTCATCGTCTTTTTGGATGTGTTTTGGAAGATTATAATGATTTTATGGCATTTGTCAAGCATGAATTTGGCGCGGTTGGGTTATAATTTAAGGGTGGGTTGAAATTTTCGCAGCAGGAGTTTTGCCTTGACATTCCCGAATCCTTTTTACCGCTGGCGACCGCATCCGTGGCATGGTCTTGAAATCGGACCCAACCCTCCTCAATTGGTGCACGCCTACATTGAAATTACCCCCTTCGATCTGGTCAAGTACGAAGTGGAAAAGACCACCGGTTATCTTAAGGTGGATCGTCCGCAGCGCAGTTCGTCTCAGCCGCCTACGCTGTATGGCTTTGTTCCGCGGACTTACTGCGGAAAACGGGTCGGTGACCTGACCCCCATGGCGGCGCGCGGTGATGGTGATCCGCTGGATATTTGCGTGATCAGTGAAAGGCCTATTACCAAATCCGAAGTGATTTTAACCGTACGGGTAGTGGGCGGTTTGCTGATGATTGACAATAACGAGGCCGACGATAAGATCATTGGTGTGCTGCATAACGATAAATTCTGGGAAAATGCGCATGATGTAGAGGATTTACCCGATGTTCTGGTTGAACGGCTGCGGCATTATTTCAGTACGTATAAACTTGTACCGGGTAAAGAAAATCAGACCTACATTCATTCCGTCTATAATGCCGAACATGCCATGAAAGTCATCGAGGCGGCGATAGCCGATTACGATGAAGCCTACGGCAGTTGATGAATTAAGAAAGGGTTTTCTGCCAGGCGATTAAGCCGTTCAAATGCTCTTTTTCGTGGTCGAGAATATCGCTGGTGATGATCTTCGCCAGCGTATTTTTTCCTTTCAGCCACCCAAACAGAGCTGGATTGTTCAATTCCTCCGATGTATATTCCTTAATTCTGCGGATGGTTTGATCGCGGATGATTTGATAATCACCCCACACCCGATCAAAAGAACGATCCTTGAACTGTTCATACCAGATGGCATTCTGCTCATCAGCGCTGATTTTTTTAAAGTGCACGGTGGACGGCTTGATTCCCTGACGAGCCTGAAAAAGGAGTTTGATGGTCTCGGACTCCCACAATAACAGGTGAGCCAGTACGTCCTTGACCGACCAGAATCCACACGCGCCGGGCTGGAGACGCTGGTCTGCAGAAAGGCTATCCACGAAATTAAGCATGGACCGATGGCTTTCTTTCAGCGTTTGAATCAGGTCTCTTGCATCAATCAATTGGGTTTCCATTCAACTCATCCTCAGGTGCTCTTTTATTTTCCAGTATAGCATCGAATATCGGTTAAAATCAGGTAGAACCTGACAATTGGAGGCAGTTTGTGTCCAACTTTCCAATAGACCGCGCAACATGGCAGCAAGGATTGACCGTAGAAGAATTTGTCGAGAGCATGACCCAGCATCAAAAACCGATGCGGCGGCGTTTGCAGCAGGTAAAACTCCAGCCGCAGGAAATTAAACAAATTCAAAAGCTGGACAGACCTCTTTATCTGGCGGTGATGACCGAAGACTGGTGTTCTGATTGTCTGATGGTGCTGCCGATTCTGGTCAAAATTGCCGAAACCTCCGGAAGAATTGAAGTAAGGATCTTTATCCGCCGCGAGTGGCAAAATTTGCGCTCTTTTTATCAAAGTCAGGATATTCCCAGCATTCCGGTTGCCACTTTTTTAGATGAGCAGTTTCAACCGCTGGTCACCTGGATCGAGCGTCCGCGAGCGGCGCATCAAAAGCTGGCGGAGTGGAAACTAGCGCATCCCGAAGTTGAACAAATCCGTCGCCGGGCAGATTTATCTGCCGAAGAAAAACGGCAAATGCTCAAGGATGTGTTGGATCAGTTACTGGTTGAGATGGAAGAATGGTATGAGCAAGGCTTGCAGTCCGAAACCGTGCGGGAAATTCTGGACCTGCTTGGATTGAATGAGGTGAGTGGCACCCCTTGACTTATTCTTCGATCATCACACAGGTTTCCTGAAAGTAATTTTGCTGAATGCTTTGCCAGGTTTCGGCAGGATTGTTGCGCAGGAAGGGGGCAAATAACGGCATTACCTGTTTGATTTGCTCGGCGATGCGTTGAACAACCCGCCGCAGAGAAAAATGAGCATTATCTGCGCTGCGCAGAGAGATCAGGTGGTCAGCCGAGCGCAGGTTCATTTGCAATAAAACACGGCGGTTATAGGCATTTGGTACGACATAAGCCGCCACTTCGCGATTGAAGGCTGTCAGCTGCTGATAGGCTTGATGAGCCATCCGCATGGCTTGCCGGAAGTGGTCTTCCAGTCCGGCGAGGACAATTGCGCGCGGCAAAGCATACCCCAGATGGGTGGACAATGGCTGAGGCGTCTGGGTCATCATGCGGTGGCGTTTGAGCTCGAAATATGCTCCCTGATCGAGAACCAGATCAAAAGTAAAGCTGGAATACTCCAGTTCACGCAGGGGGATGGTGTGTTTTTCCAGGCTGCCCAGCAGCGTTTCGGCAATCTGGCGGCGCAGAGCGGGGTCAGCCTGTTTAATCGCTGACAAACACTGCGTATAGTCAAGTGATGCGAAACGGTAAAGAGCCGCCGCCAGAATATGCTCCTCGGCTTCCGCATCCCAGAAAATCAGCCTGCACCAATCCGCCGGCACAGAATCTGGTGAGAATTGTTGAGCCAGTTTCTGCAATTGCTGGCGGGAATTTTGTAAATAGGGCAGGGGATTGGCGTATTTGACCAGGGTGGGCACGCAGGCCTGAGCAACGCTTTTGATTTCCTCACCAGCCTGACGCACTTCACGGAGCGGGTGGCTGAGCATTTTGGAGAGAGTATGTTCAAGGGCGCGGGCATTGATGGTCACGCCGACATTGGCCAGCGCAGCAGCCGGCAGGTAAAAGCGGGCAACATCCACATATTTTGAGCGGATGCGCCTTTCCCAGGCGGTTTCGCTTTCCCCTTCGCGGGCGGGGTGCTGCTGCTGAATCAGGGCGCGGACATGGGGCAGAGCCTCCTCATAAGCCTGGAAAAGTCCTAACACGGTATCCTCATAGAGCGATTTCAGCGGATGATCTTCCAGCTCGGCCGGTAGATGGTAATCTTCTTTTGTCCACTTCTGGTAACGGGTGGATTTTTCGGTGTAAGAAGCCAGGCGGCAGGATTCCAGGCTTTCGACGGCGAGACGCGAGATATTTTCAACCGCGATGTGCAGCACGGCATGTTCGGCTACTGAGGCGTGCCCATAACCCACAACCCACTTTTCGTGAAATTCAGCGCTTTTTTCATCAGTCAATTCAGCGGCAATTTCGCTGAACCGCTGGGGAGAGCGTGATGTTTTGGCAAAGGTGACGGCGATCGTTTCAGGGGGGAGATTTTTCGGGTCGAGCAAATAAACCTGTCGTTTAGGGGGCATATTTGAGCACCTCCTCAGCCCTTTTCTTATCCTGATTGACCTGTTCAATCAGTGCATCCACCGAAGTAAACCGAATTTCGGAACGCAAGTGCTGGACAAAGTCTAGCGCGAGCGATTGATTGTAAAGATTCTGTTGAAAATCCAGCAGATGGGTTTCCAGATGGGGCTGCAGGTTGTGTTGGTCAAAGGTCGGCCGAAAGCCGAGATTGGTGACCGAGGGATAACGGACACCGCTCACCCATGCCCAGGTGGCATACACGCCGCCGGCCGGCAACAGTTGTTCTTCCCAAAACTGGAGATTGGCAGTTGGAAAACCGAGTTGTTTGCCACGCCCATCCCCATGAATAACGCTGCCGCTGATGCGGTAATATCTTCCCAACAGACGGCTTGCCTGATGCACCTCGCCTTTTTGCAAGTGATCGCGGATCAGGCTGGAGGAAATCCGCTCACCATCCAGCAAAACGGGTTGAATGACCTGCAAGCCAAAGCCCATTTGTTCACCAATCTGTTTCAGGCGGGTAAGGTTGCCCTCTCTCCCTCTGCCAAGTGCGAAATCTGAACCGGCGAGCACTTGCCGGATTTCAAAGCGCGAAGAAATCCAGCGCATAAACTCTTCCGCGCTTAAAGCCGCCATTTGCAGGGTGAAAGGAAGTGTAATGATCATATCCACACCCGCTTCTCCCAGCAGTCTGGCGCGTTCCTGAGGAGAGGTGAGATAGCGCGGATTCTCGATTTTTCCCAGAACAACAGCCGGGTGCGGATGGAAGGTAACCACGAGACTGGCGGCCGAGTCGTGATGCGCGCCCTCTACCAGTCGGCGCAGGATGGCTTGATGTCCGCGGTGTACGCCATCGAACACGCCGATTGTCAACCAGACGGGTGAGGGGGGGGCTTCTTCAAAGGAGGAATAATGCTGCATGATCACCTGTAAAAGGCTGCTTTAGCCAGTAAAGCCGGCAGCGAAGGTACGGTTTTATGGTCGCCGGCTACTGGTAAAAAACTTTTTTCGGCTGCCATTCACTGGTGGCCGGGTCAAACTCCAGCAGAGCAATCAGCTCTCCCTGCTCGCTGATGCCGCGTGTCATTTTTCCAATGCCCGCCTTGCCGGGGATGCGATGACCATGCCGTACGGCTTCCACCTGTTCACTGGTCAATTCCACGGATGGCCAGTCGGAGAGGGCTTCGGCAGCCGGGATGACGTATTGATACCAGTTGCCCTGTTCAAAGGCTTCTTTGAGTTTCCGCAGCGGGACGGCATCCCGCAGGGTAAAGCGTCCGGATTTGGTGCGCCGCAGGCCAACCAGGTGCGCCCCGCAGCCCAGCATTTTGCCCAAATCATTTGCCAGAGAACGGATGTAGGTGCCGCTCGAACAATATACATCAATCACTGCCTCAGGGGGTGCCCATTCCAGCAGTTCCAGACTGTACACGGTTATTTTGCGGGGTTGCAGATCAATCTCTTCACCCTCGCGGGCCATTTCGTAGGCTTTGCGTCCTTTTACTTTTACGGCGGAGTAGGGAGGAGGCACCTGTTCAATTTCGCCAATGAACGATTGCAAGGCTGCCACAAACTGTTCTTCGGTGATGTTGACCGGATTGTTGGTCAGGATCTGTCCATCGGCGTCGTAGGTGTCGGTGGTTGTGCCCAGTTGAATGACCGCCTGATAACGCTTGTCTGAGGCAGATACGTATTCGGAGAGTCGAACAGCCGGACCCAAAAGAACAACCAAAACGCCGGATGCTCGCGGGTCCAAAGTACCTGTATGACCTGCCCGGCGAATGCCCGTCCCTCGCCGGATAATCTGGACGATGTCATGAGAGGTGTAGCCGACGGGTTTATCCACGACCAGCACGCCTGAGATGGTGTTGTTTGGGTTTGTGTTATCGTTCATCTTATGCAATTCCTTGCGAAGAATCTTTCCCCTCGTTCGTCAGGAGTTTGGACTGCTGCTCATAAAATCTTCGGTGGCAGCCAGCACCCTGGCCTGCACTTCTTCCAGACTGCCGGTTATTTCTGCACCGGCAGCGGCCGGATGACCGCCACCGCCAAACTGCGCAGCCAGTTTGGAAACATCCCAACCCGGCTGAGCGCGCCACGATACTTTGACATGATCGTGTTTTTGCTCGTTAAACAGGATGGCAATATCACACTCACTGATGCTGGAGAGCAAGTTGGCCAGATCAGCGTCATCGTTGCCATTATACCCGACAGTGCGCCGATCTGCTTGAGTTAGTGTTGACCAAATGATCCGCCCTTTTTTCTGTAATGTGGAAAGCCCTACCCCCCAATAGCGGGCTTCTTCAAAGGAGCGTTGAACTAAACCCCGATAGTACAATTCCGGCAGATTGGCGCCTTTCTCCATCAAATCGGCTGCCAACCGAAGGGCTTTTGGATTCATGTTCGAAGTACGGAAACCAATCGTATCGGTAACGATTCCGGTAAGTAATGCCTCTGCTACCGGTTGGGTAATTTCCAGCCCCAATTGGGGCAAAATTTCTGCCAGAATGGCTGCGGTGGCAACCGAATCAGGGTCCACCCAATTGAGACGGGCGTAACCCGGGTTGGTGATATGGTGATCTACCTGGATATCCGGCTGGTGTGCATTGAAGGCTGCGCCAATGCGTTTGAAATCGGCAGCATCCACAACAATAAAGGTATCGAATTTGCCTTGCGGTGTGCGGACGATTTCGCGGCTGCCAGGTAAGTGTAGCAGATTTTGCGGAATCGAGTCACTCAATCCCATGACCACGTCCTTTCCGGCCTGACGCAGCGCCAGACCCAAACCCAGCATCGAGCCAATGGCATCTCCATCGGGACGGATGTGGGAGGTGATCAGGATGCGATGGGCGGCTTGCAACGTCTCTCGCATGGCGGTCAGGGTTTGCGGGTCAGTCATTTTCATTTTCTTCACCTTGAGCGGATTCTTCCGAAGAAGAGGAATTTTCGCTGCGCAGGGAAGCCAGCAGGCGTTCGATGCGGTCGGCGCGTTCCGGTGTTGGATCCCAGTGAAAGCGAAGACGGGGGAAAACCCGCAATTCGATCTGATCTGCCAGCGTGCGGCGCATGAAGCCGGAGGCGCTTTGCAGTCCATCCAGAATTTCCTGAGCGCGCTGGCTGCCTTCCACCGCCGAAACGTAAATATCGGCGTAAGCCAGTTCGCGGTCCACTTTCACATCGGTAATGGTAATGCCAGTCAGGCGCGGGTCGCGGATTTGACCCATGACCAGCATCTCTGAAAGATCCTGTCGGATTCGATCAGCAATTCGTTGAAGTCGAAGATTTGAGGGCATCGTTCACTTACCTTTTTAAGAGTGGTTGAAGATTGATTCAACTACCCCTTTCAAAAATGTAGCATTCTATTTCATCGCCAACCAGAATATCGTTAAAGTTCTTGAAAGCGGCGCCACATTCAAAACCGGTGCGTACTTCGCGGACATCCTCTTTTTCATGCTTGAGCGAGGCAAACTCGCCTTCGTAGATGATAGTTCCTTCCCGACGGATGCGCACTTTGGCATTGCGTCGGAACTCACCGCTCACAACGCGGCAGCCAGCCACTACACCAACTTTGGAGATGCGGAAAACCGCCAGAACCTTGCCGTGGCCAATAACAACTTCTTTGATTTCCGGTTCGAGCAAGCCTTTCATGGCTTTTTCAATGTCTTCCGTAAGGCGGTAGATGATGTCGTACAGGCGAATGGAAACGCCTTCGGTTTCCGCCAGACGGCGGGCAGCGGCATCAGCCTGCACATTAAATCCGACCACAATGGCACTGGATGCCGCCGCAAGCATGACATCATTCTCACTGATGTTGCCGGTTTCGGCATGCAGAATGTTGATACGGATTTCACCACCTTTCCCCAGATCATTCAAAGATGAGATGATCGGTTCCAGGGAACCCTGCACATCGGCTTTAATGATCAGCCGAAGTTCATGGTCTTCACCGGATTGCACCTTTTTGAAGAGCTCCTCGAGACTGGCTTTGGGGGCCGAAGCCAGCCGTTTTTGTTGCTGCTGAATGCGTTCCTCAACCACGGCACGAGCTTCGCGTTCATTCTCATACACAAGGAAGAGGTCGCCGGCATCCGGCACATCGTTGAGACCCATGATTTGAACGGGTGTGGAAGGGCCGGCCTTGCGCAGTTTACGCCCGCGGAAATCGAACATCGCCCGGATGCGCCCGTAGGCTTTACCGGCAACCACCAGATCGCCGGTTTCCAGCGTCCCGTTATAAACCAGTAAGGTTGCCACCACTCCCTTCGCGCGATCCACTTTAGCCTCAATAACGGTGCCGAAGACACGCCCATCAGGATTGGCTTTGATATCTAACGTATCTGCTACCAGTAAGATGGCTTCCAGCAAATCATCAATGCCTTTACGCAGTTTGGCAGAAACCGGCACAACCATCGTATCGCCGTCCCAATCATCCGGCACCAGTCCGACCTCAGCCAGTTGCTTTTTTGTAAAATCGGGATTGGCATCCGGGCGGTCAATTTTGTTCATTGCAACGATAATCGGCACGCGCGCAGCACGGGCATGGGCGATTGCTTCGCGGGTTTGGGGCATTACCCCATCATTTGCCGCTACCACCAGCACAACGATATCTGCTCCCTGGGCGCCGCGCGAACGCATGGCGGTAAAAGCGGCATGGCCCGGTGTATCCAGAAAGGTGATCAGGCGATTTTTATGTTCTACCTGATAAGCGCCAATGTGCTGTGTGATACCGCCGGCTTCGCCGCCGGCAACGTTGGTATCCCGAATCGCATCCAGCAGTGTAGTTTTGCCGTGATCCACATGACCCAAAATGGTCACAACCGGCGGGCGGTCCTGCAGGGCTTCCGGTTTTTCTTTGGCAATTAACTGCCGCCACAGCGGAATTTCGCCGACTTCTTTTTCTTCCACTTCTTCGTAAACTTCCGGCTGAGCTTCATAACCCAGTTCGGAAGCAACCACTGCGGCGGTATCAAAATCAATTTGTTGGTTAATATTGGCCATCACCCCATTCGACATCAGAATCTTGATGACCTGAATGGGGCTGGCTTCCATTCGTTGGGCAAGGTCACGAACCGTGATACTGGCTGGCAGTTCGATTGTTTTGGACCCATTATCGCTCATAGTACACCTCTTTCAATTGGTTTCTCCCTGCTTCCCCTTTGGATCGTTGCCTCTGGCTGGTGAGTGGGTTGACCGGGGAAAGGGCGTCGGATTTTTTGAGCGGTAGAAGGGTCGCTTTACAGGTTCCTTCTGTTGTGCTCTTTCCTCAAATAACAGGATACGAATTCAGGCTACATGGCTTTCTTCCGGCAGGGATTGCATGTATTCGGTAAGAACGATCCGTTCCTGTTCGGTCAACTCGGTTTTTAAGGCGTGGGCAAGAGCTCCTTTCAGAGCGCGTTCCCAGCATTGACGATCCTCGTGAACATACGCGCCGCGACCGGCAAGTTTTCCCGTTGGATCAATCTGCACACCTTGCGGGGTACGGACAATCCGAATGAGCGCTCTTTTTGCCATCACCTGACGGCAACCTACACAAGTGCGCTGGGGAATGTGTTTCGTACGCTGGACTGGTTTCCTGGCCACCTTTCCTACTCTAAAATCATCTGCACCGGATTACTCGTCCCAATCCCAACCGCCATCGCCACGACGGTGCTTTTTGCGGACAATGATGGTATCGCGGTCGGGGTCATACTCAATCTGGGTATGTTTTTTCTTCTTTTTACCCTTTTTCTTTTCTTTGCGCCCGGCAATGCCTTCGCTCTCTTCTTCATCTTCAAAGATGGTTTCGTCCACCGGGGCCAATTTCAGATCAAAAATCTGCTCGAAGGAGGGTTCTTCTTCCTCGACAGGTTCCTCAATGGTGGATTCCGTTTCAACTTCTGCCTTGGGCGCTTCCACTTCCAGTTCGGGTTTGATCTCTTCAATGAATGGCTCAAATTCCGCAACAAGTTCTGGAGCGCTTTCTGTGATGGATTTAATCTCTTCGGCTGTTTCGATGGTTTCCGGTGTTGGCTGCGGCATTTCTTCCACTGCTGCCTGAGCGGCCTTCTCGGCTTCCATTTGAGCGTCCAGTTTTTCCATTAACCGGGTAATCTCTTGCATGGCACGCGGGCCGATTCCGTTCAGCCGCAGGATCTCATCCGGGGCAATCTTCATCTGAACGGCCATTTCCCCAAGTGTGCTGTAACCGGCTTCCTGTAAGATATAGGCAACGTGTTCTGGCAAGCCGCTGTCCAGAATGTTAATCTCGAAAGAGTCGGCTGGCACCAGGGCCTTGGCCTTTGAGAATTGATCTTCACTGACCTTTTCGGCTTCAGGACGGCGGGTAATGCGGCGTTCAACCCGGTCAACGAAGCGCGCCATCAGATCGTATTCTTCCGGCTGTAACGGGCGTCCTTCGGCTTTACGGGCCAGCATATCTTCCACCTTGCGCATCGTTTCGGCCTCCTGAGCGGCCAGTTCGGCAAGGCTTTCGTCTTTTTGCAGTTTGTAAAGCGCATCAGCAGCTGCTTCCGGCAGGCTCTTGATATCAATGCGCCAGCCGGTCAGTTTGGCAGCCAGGCGGGCATTTTGTCCATCCCGTCCAATTGCCAGACTTAATTGATCCTCCGGCACCACCACTGTAGCGGTTTTACCGCTGGATTGTTGCTCGTTCAGGTAAACCCCGCTCACACGCGCCGGGCTGATGGCTTTGGCAATGAAAACGGCCGGGTCCGGGTTCCATTCAATCACATCAATTTTTTCATCGTGCAGTTCTCGCACAATGGCTTGAATGCGGACGCCGCGGATACCCACACAGGCGCCAACCGGGTCAATGCCGCTTTGGGTGGCTGAAACGGCTACTTTGGCGCGTTCGCCCGGTTCACGGGCAATCGAACGAATCTCCACCACACCATGGTAGATTTCGGGCACTTCATTTTCCAGCAGGCGGCGCAGAAAATTGCGGTGGGTGCGCGAAAGGATGATCTGCGGCCCACGATTGTTATCCTTGACCTCGGCAACCAAAGCGCGCACACGGTCGTGAATGCGAAAGCGTTCACCGGGGATCATTTCTTTGCGGGGCATGGAGCCTTCGGCTTTCATTTCCAGTCCAATGGTCAGTCCCTGGGCGCTGACGGCCTGTACGACGCCGCTGACAATTTCACCGAGCTGTTTCTGGTAATAATTCAATTGCGCCTGACGTTCGGCATCACGGATGCGTTGCTGAATCACCTGACGGGCGGTTTGGGCAGCAACGCGGCCGAAATCGCGCGGGGTGCTTTCGACCACAATCATGCCGCCCAATTGTGCATCCGGATCAATTTTGCGGGCTTCTTCCAGACTCACTTCGGTGCGCGGGTCTTCTACTTCCTCGACGATTTCTTTTTCGGCATAGATGGTAACCTTGCCTGTTTCGATATCCACTTTGGCTTCCACGTGTTGAGCATTGGAAGCATTCACTGCCCGGCGGTAGGCTGAAACCATGGCCGATTCGAGCGCTTTGAGAATCACTTCTTTTGGAAGTTGTTTTTCTTCCAATACTTCATTGAACGCCAGCGTAAATTCGTTCTTCATGCTTCAACTTTCTCCAGATAGTTACGGTTACTAAGCAGAAAAGTGGGGGTTGCCCACTTTTCGATGCGGTCTTCTTTCTTTCGCCTAACAACCATTATTCTATCACAGGTTTTGTTAACAAGCAAGAATTTTACTTAATGATTGGATTAAAACTTTTGACAAAAAACGCATCTCTCGGGTATGCTTATACCAGAACCGGGAGGAAATGATGACCATAATTGAAGATACATGGGTCAAAGTAGAGGGGATAAACACTCACCTCTTCACTGCTGGCGAAGAGGGTGAAACCGTGGTTTTATTGCATGGCGGCGGCACCGATTCGGCCTGGCTTTCGTGGCAGCCGGTCATTCTGGCGCTTTCGCCCCGTTTTCGGGTGATTGCCCCTGATCTGCCGGGATACGGTAAAAGCGATACTCCCCAAATTTCCTATACGCTGGATACCTACATTGATTTTGTGAAGCGGCTGCTGGATCAACTGGGGGTGGCGCGGGCGACCCTTGCGGGAGTCTCCATGGGCGGCGGAATTGCCATCGGTTTTACGCTGGCTTACCCGGAGCGGGTTCAGCGGCTTGTGCCGGTGGATACGTACGGCATCCAGCGCCGTTACCCCGGAGGATTGTGGGGATATATTTTGGTGCGGATGGAATGGCTTAACCGCTTTTCGTGGTGGCTGCTGGGGCGCAGCCGGGCTTTGACGCGCGCTTCTCTGCAACAGATTTTTTATGACCCCGGCGTACTTCCGGACGATCTGGTGAATGAAGTGTATGAGGAAATCCGCCGTCCCAAGGCAGGGGTGGCTTTTCGTTCCTTCCAGAAGCATGAAGTCCTCAAAAACGGCCTGCGCACGGTTTTTCTCGACCGACTGGGTGAAATTGAGGCTGAAACCCTTTTCATTCATGGCGAAAATGACCGGCTGGTGCCTTTGGAATGTGCCCGTGAAGCCCATGCCAGACTGCCCGGTTCGCGACTGGAGATCATACCGGCTTGTGGTCACTGGCCGCAGCGCGAGAAACCGCAGGATTTCAACCGCATTTTGCTGAACTTTCTGGAGTCCAACTGAATTCCCCGATATTTTTTAGAAAGGATTAAGCCAATGACAGATCAATTTTTGTGGTGGCGGGATGGGGTCATTTATCAAATTTACCCCCGTTCTTTTGCAGACAGCAACGGTGATGGAATTGGCGATTTGAACGGTATTCGTGCGCGTTTGGATTATCTGACAAAACTGGGGGTGGATGCCATCTGGCTTTCGCCGATCAACCCCTCGCCGGATGTGGATTTTGGATATGATGTCAGCAACTATCTGGATATTGACCCCAAATTCGGCTCACTGGCCGACTTTGACCAGCTGGTTGCAGAAGCCCATCAGCGCGGTATTCGGATTGTTTTGGATCTGGTGCTGAATCACACCTCGGATCAGCACCCGTGGTTTGTTCAATCGCGCAGCAGCCGGGATAACCCCTTTCGGGATTATTACCTGTGGCGCGATCCTGCCCCGGATGGCGGCCCGCCCAACAACTGGCAATCCATTTTCGGCGGCAGCGCCTGGGAATGGGATGCTCCAACCGGGCAGTATTACTATCACATGTTTTACAAAGAGCAGCCGGATGTTAACTGGCGCAACACGCAGGTGAGAAAAGCCCTGCTGGACGTTTTCCGCTTCTGGTGTGAGCGGGGAGTGGACGGTTTCCGGTTGGATGTATTCAACATGTATTTCAAACATCCTGACTTTCCCGATAATCCGCCGGCAGTTGGCTTACGCGGTTTTGACCGGCAGAAACACATTTATGACTGCGATCAGCCGGAAATGTTCCCCCTGCTGCGTGAGATTCGTGCCATTCTCGATTCATATCCGGAACGATTTGCGGTGGGCGAAACATTTCTTTCCACGCCACAGAAAGCCGCCTCCTACTCCGCTCCTGGTTTGCTACATACTGCTTTTGATTTTACCTTTTTACATTCTCCGTGGAAACCGGAGCGTTTTTTGAAGGCAATTCAGGATTGGGAGCAGGCTTTGCAACCGGAAGGCTGGCCGACTTATGTGCTGAATAATCATGATAATCCGCGTTCGGCAACCCGTTACGGTCAAGGGGAGGATGACAATCGCTTGCAAGTTGCAGCTGCCCTGCTGCTGACCCAACACGGCACTCCCTTCCTTTACTACGGTGAAGAAATTGGAATGCGTGACATTCCCATCACCCGTGAAATGGTGCAGGATCCGGTGGGTAAGCGTTTTTGGCCGCTTTACAAAGGACGGGACGGATGCCGTTCACCCATGCAGTGGGACGACAGTCTGAATGCGGGATTCAGCACCGGGCAGCCCTGGTTGCCGGTACATGCCAATTACCGCCAGCGCAATGTATCTGCCCAGCAAAATCAACCGGATTCGCTGTACCACTTTTACCGCAAGCTGCTTCAATTGCGGAAGGAATACCCGGTGTTAAGAAACGGCTTCTTCCAGCCCCTGACGTTTGAACCCCAACGGCTGCTGGCTTACCTGCGCCAAAACGCTGAGCAGACCATTCTGGTTGCGCTCAATTTTGGAAAACGTCCGGTGCGCCTGGCTTTGGGCGGCATGGTGCGGCGGGCAGGCTGGAAACTGATCCTGTCCAACCGGCGCGACTATCTGCCGCCCTTAAAGGATGGTATGCTGCTTCCGCTGGAGGGCTATGAAGTCCTGATTCTGCTGCAAGAAACCTGATCGGCTTTATTCTTCTTCGCCGGTGGTTTCTCCCAGCACTTCCAGATCAAACGGCACGCCAACCTGCTCACCGGCTTCGCGTAAGCCTTTTACCACCTCGACCAGCAGGGGAATGCCCCGTTGACGGTTCAAAGCCTCTAATTCAAATTCTTTTTCGCCGTGAATGTAGATGCGTTCCTGCCCTTCGGCTTTGGGAGCGTTTTTGAGGGTTTGGATCAGGCGGTCTAAATCGGCTTTGAATTCCTGCGGGTCGCGGAAGGCATCAATGCGGATGGCAGCAAAGAAATGGCCGACATTGGCGGGCTGATCTTTGCCAACCGAACCCACAAAAGGTCCGGTAGCCGCCCCGGAAAGCACCCCAGAGAAGATGTCCACCCACAAGGCCAGACCATAACCTTTGTACCCGCGCATGAGGTCGGTACCGCCTAATGGCAATAAGGCTCCACCCTGCAGCACGGCTTTGGGATCGGTGGTCACCTGACCGTTCTGGTCAATTCCCCAGCCTTCGGGAATCTTTTCACCGGCTTTGTCGTAAACGGTAATTTTGCCGATGGGGACAATGCTGGTTGCCATGTCCAGCACATAGGGTCGTTCATGCAAGGCGGGGGCTGCCACAGCGATCGGGTTGGTGCCGAGAATACGGCTGCGCCCATAGGTTGGAGCTACCAGCGGCTGGGCATTGGTAAAGGAAATGCCGATCATATCGTGAGGCAGTGCCATCATGGCGTAATAACCGGCAATGCCGTAGTGATTGCTGTTGCGTACCGAAGCAAGCGCAACTCCGTTTTCATGGGCTTTTTGGATGACACGCTGCATGGTGTGGTAACCGACCACCATCCCCAGTCCGTTTCCGCCGTCCACCAGCAGGGTGGTGGGGGTTTCCCGTACGATCTGGTAGGGGGACGCCGGATCAATCAGCCCTTTCAGGATGCGGCTGCCGTAGTAACTATGCAGGCGGATGATGCCGTGTGAACTGACCCCGCGTAAATCGGCTGAAATTAACACGTCCGCAGCGATGCGGGCGTGTTGTTCGGTCACATTCAGGCGGGTAAAGAAACGGATGATGTAGTCTCTTAAATCATCGGCACGGAATAATTGAGCAAGCGGCATGGTTGACCTCCTCCAAATTGGCGAAATTTGAATCAGGTTTATACGTCCAGATTGCGAACGCTGCGGGCATGGGTGGTGATGAAGCGGGTGCGGGGTGGGACGGCTTCGCCCATCAGCATGTCAAAGGTGCGGTCGGCTGCGGCGGCATCTTCGATGGTGACCGATAGCAGCGTGCGATTGGCGGGGTTCATGGTGGTTTCCCACAATTGCTGGGGGTTCATCTCACCCAACCCTTTATAGCGCTGAATGGAGACTTTATCAGCCGCAACCCCCAATTCTTTGAGCGCTTTATCCTTTTCGGCTTCGGTATACACATATTTGACCTGATTTTTGTAGGCAATGCGGTAGAGGGGCGGTTGAGCAATGTAGAGATGACCCGCCTCGATGAGCGGCTGCATGTAGCGGAAGAAAAAGGTGAGCAACAGGGTGCGAATGTGGCTGCCATCCACATCCGCATCGGTCATGATGATCACCCGACCGTAGCGTAAGCCGGAAAGATCAAAGTTTTCGCCAATACCGGTGCCCAATGCGGAAATGAGGGCTTTGACTTCATTGTTGGAGAGGATTTTATCCAAACGGGCGCGTTCGGTGTTGAGGATCTTCCCGCGCAGCGGTAAAATGGCCTGAAAATGGCGGTCGCGCCCCTGTTTGGCAGAACCGCCGGCGCTTTCTCCCTCAACGATGTACAATTCGGTTTTGTTGGGGTCACGTTCCGAGCAGTCCGCCAGTTTACCGGGCAGAGTCAGGCTCTCCAAAGCGGATTTACGAATGACCAGGTCGCGCGCTTTGCGGGCAGCATCTCGGGCGCGGGCAGAAGTGAGGCACTTTTGAACAATGGCGCGCGCAGCGGATGGGTTTTCTTCTAAAAAGGCATAAAATGCCTCACCAACCACCTGCTGAACATAGGTCTGCACCTCGGGGTTCATCAATTTGACTTTGGTCTGGCTTTCAAACTGCGGGTCGGGGTGTTTAATACTGACGATGGCGGTCATGCCTTCGCGCGTATCGTCGCCGGTGAAGTTGGGGTCAGCGTCCTTCAGCAGACTGGTGCGCCGGGCATAGTCGTTGATGACACGGGTAATTGCCGTGCGCAAGCCGGTCATGTGGGTGCCGCCGTCAATGGTGTTGATGGTGTTGGCAAAGGAATAAACCGATTCGGCGTAGGCATCCGTGTATTGCACAGCAACCTCAATGCCGATGTTGTCCACCTCTTTCTCCACAAAAAAGACCGGATGCAGCGTTGTGCGGTTGCGGTTCAGGTAGCGCACAAATGAAATGATGCCGCCCTCAAAGTAATAGGTGGTTTCGCGGTTACTGCGCTCATCCACCAGCCGGATCAATACCCTGCGGGTGACAAAGGCCATTTCGCGAAAGCGCTGGCTGAGGGTTTCAAATTTGTAATCCACCTCATCCTTGAAAATTTCGCGGTCAAATTTGAAAGTGGTAATGGTGCCGGTGCGGTTCGGCTCACATTTGCCAATGACCTTGACGGCTTCCTGCGGAACGCCGCGCTCGTAACGCTGAAAGTACTGTTGTCCATTGCGAAAGACGATCACTTCGCACCATTCCGAAAGCGCATTGACTGCCGAAACACCAACCCCATGCAGACCGCCCGAAACTTTATAACTGGAATGGCTGAACTTGCCACCCGCATGCAGGGTGGTCATGACCACTTCCAGCGCAGATTTTTTCTTTTCAGGGTGAATGTCCACCGGAATACCCCGTCCGTTGTCCTCCACCGTTACCGAACTGTCGGGGTGAATGGTGACGATGATCCGGTCACAGAAACCGGCCAGCGCCTCATCAATCGAGTTGTCCACCACTTCGTAAACCAGATGGTGAAGGGCTTTGAGATCGGTGCCGCCGACATACATGCCCGGACGGCGGCGGACGGCTTCCAATCCTTCCAGCACCTGAATATCTTTTGCTCCGTATGAAGAAATGTCTATTGATTGAGCCACGGATAATCCTCCAAAAAAACTTAACGCCTTAACCTTCCCCCTGAATGGACAAGGGAAGGGTTTGTTTGGTTATGCCTGCACCATTCTTGCACTTTGCTGCTTGATCAATTCCATCAGCCAACGCAACCCGCTGCGGAAGTAAATGAAACTGGCTGTCAGCAGACTGGTGTAAATGAACGCGTGTCCCAAAATCCCAACCAGCGTCAACCATGAATTATTGGGAGGGATTTTCCATAAAACATCCATGCCCTGTGCGATTAAGATGGCGGCAACCAGAAAAAGGCTGCTGCCGGTCAGGTGGTTGCGAACCAGACGCACGCTGGTCAGGGCAGAAACGAGCAGGCTGCGCTGCCCGAGAAAGATGCTGTGGGGGGTGAAGATCAACGGGATAAAAAGCCAGATCATCAGGAAAAGCACCGCCAGAAGGGCAATGCTGCCTAAACTGGCATTGACCATGGCGAGAAGTGAAACGATTACCGAAGCCGGCAAACTGATTAAGATTACACTTGCCAGCAAGGTGAGGATGAAAACCATGCATAACGCGATCTGGATGGCAAAGGCTTTGAATTCAAACTTTACCGGCGTTTCGCCGGAGGAACGCGCCAGCGTGTTCAGGAAAAGACAACCGAGTACAAAACCTGCAATCAGGAAAAGCAGCCACCAGCCAAAGGCAGCCGAAAAGGAATTGATTTCCAGCACGGCCGGGCTGCCAAACGGGGTCAGACCGCTGGGTCGGTTTGCCATTAAACTCGGCAGGCCAATGGGAAAGGTTTGTAAAGTACTGGCAAGGTTGTAGTCTTTCAGGCTCTCAATCCACAGGGCGGTCAGCTCATTGATTTGAGCGGCGATTTCTGCCGATGCAAAACGAGCGATGGTGTTGGCATAATCCGTGAGCAAGGGTGAAAACAGTTTGTCAATGCGAAACTGCGGCCCAAGCCACAGGAAAACATCCAGCACTACGGGCAGCAGGATCAGATAAATCCTGCTCGCAACGGTATTAAATCCCGCACTGAGAGCTGGAATCAGGCGAGGCGGGCTGATTAAATTCATTTCCGTTTCAGATGCCATACAGGTTTTATTTTACCATACTCATCCCCTCTGGCAGGGATCGCCTGTCAGCGGTAAAATCGAATCATGCAAACCCACCATCATTTGCCCGATGCTGACCGTTTGAGCGTGGTTGCGGCGGTCATCCTGCTGGGGTATGCGCTGACGCCGTTCGTTTCCCTGCCCGAGCGTCTTGTCAGCCTGCAGCTGCCGGGGTTTTTATTCGAGCTGCGCCTGAACTTTTCCACAATTGTGGCTGTTCTGGTTTCCTTGATCGCTGCGGCGGGTACCGACTGGCTGATTCAGACCCACCCTCACCTGGAAGGGAAAGTCCGCCTGCCGCACTGGCTGCTGCCTGCCCTGACGGCCTGGGCGATTGGCGTGCCACTGACTACGCTGCAAGTTGGGGTGGAATGGTGGGTGGTTTTTACATTGGGGGGTGTACTTTTTCTTCTGGTTGTGCTCGCCGAATACATTGTGGTTGACCCGCAGGACATTCGTCACGCGCTGGCTTCGATTGGCCTGACCGCTGTTTCTTTTGCTTTGTATCTGGTGCTGGCGGTTAGTTTACGCGCAGCCGGTTTGCGGCTTTACACGTTGATTTTGACGCTGGCCCCCACCTTGTTCCTGATCAGCCTGCGGGCTTTGTACCTGCGCAGCGGCGGGCAGTGGTACCTGAGCTGGGCAGCGGGTATTACCCTCGTGGTGAGCCAGCTGGCGGCTGCTCTTCATTACCTGCCGCTGACTCCATTACGCTTTGGTTTGCTTTTACTGGCAGCAGCGTATGGATTAACCAGTCTGGCAGCCGGTTTGGAAGAGGGCCGCGGTCTGCGTTTTGTTTGGGTGGAACCTCTGGTCATGGCGGTGTTACTGGTTGGGGTTTCTTTGCTGGTGAGGGTGTGATTGGAAGACTTGAAATTGTTAACCCAACATCTGCAACAGATGGAAAACCACATTTTTCAAAATCTGCCGGAGGAAGCGTGTGGCATGTTGGGCGGACGCGGCAATCAGGTCGAGGAAGTCATCCCGATCACCAATCAGGCGCACAGCCCGGTTCGCTACTACATGCAGCCGGTTGAGATGTTGCGAGCTTTCGAGTGGTTAGAGCAGCAGCAAATGGAGATGATTGCCACGTTCCATTCTCATCCAATGGGGCCGTGCCATCCATCGGAAACGGATATTCAGGAGTTCGCCTACCCCGGCACTGCC
The DNA here is from genome assembly GCF_053501535.1 of Bellilinea sp. NCBI lineage: Bacteria > Bacillati > Chloroflexota > Anaerolineae > Anaerolineales > Anaerolineaceae > Bellilinea > Bellilinea sp. The sequence continues at coordinate 46,051 of NZ_JBRCOK010000028.1, forward strand.
ATGCTGATCTGGTCGCCTATGGATGAAAACCGCTGGGGTGTCAAAGCGTTTGTCATTGAGGGTTGTAACTTTCGAGAAATTCCCTTGGTTTTGTTAGAATCGTAACCGGATGGAAGGTTACGGGTTATAAACTGGTGGAGGAAGAGCAATGGAAGGATGGTTGACACTTGCAGTTGTACTGCTGGGGGCTTACATTATTGGATCGGTGCCATTCGGTTTGGTAATTGTCTGGATTGCGCGCGGCAAAGACCTGCGCCAGATTGAAAGCGGCCGAACGGGCGGCACGAATGCCATGCGGGCTGCCGGATTTCTGGCGGGGCTTTTTACCGCAATTTTTGATGTGCTCAAAGGGTCGGCAGCGGTCTGGCTGGCGGCTTATGTTTTCCCTGAACAGGTTTGGGTGCGGGCTGCGGCTGGTCTGCTGGCAATCCTCGGCCACAACTATTCCGTCTTCTTGATCGAATCGCGCGCCAGGGGAGGTATTCGGCTGCGCGGTGGTGCAGGGGGTGCGCCGGCGTTTGGGGCAACCCTGGCACTTTTTCCTCCGGCGGCGCTGATCATCTTCCCGTTGGGAGTCTTGGTATACGTTGGGATTGGATATGCGTCTGTCACCACCATGAGCATTGCCTTTTTTGCCACGATCATCTTTCTGGTGCGTGCGCTGCAAGGGCTTTCGCCATGGGAGTATGTGGCATTTGGGGTGGGGGCGCTGGCTGCGGTGCTGTGGTCGCTGCGTCCCAACATTGAGCGCTTACGCAACGGCACCGAACGGGCGGTTGGATTGCGTGCATATCTGCAAAAACGCAAAGAACTGCAAAGTGAGAATAGTAAAAAAATGGAAAACGGTTCGCTCAAAGCGAACCGCCATCAACAGGAACACGCCCGCAAAGGTCTTTAATCGGCCGGGGTGATAACCACGCCTTCTTCGGCGGCTATCTGTTTGAAAAGAAAACGCACATTGCGTTTGTGCAATTCCTCCGCAAGGCCGCCGAGGTAAACGCGGCTCTTTCCGCACGATTCTATATCAATCGTCGAAAGAACCTCTAACGGGTTCTTGCGCCGGACAGCGGCACGGACGGCTTTTCGCACGTTATTCAGATAGTTCAGGTTTTCCTGCACGGCATCATCAATTTCTCCACGCAGGATAATGTCTCCGTGCCCCTGAATGATGTTTTCCAGTCCCATTTTGCCAATTTTACGGATTGTTTCGCTCAAAACGTCGGGATCGCCATCCACGACGTAGGGCAGCGGTAAGAAGGCATCCCCGGCAAATAAAACGCGGTCTTCTTCCACCAACACCGAAATCCCATCCCGGCTGTGACCGGGTGTATGGGTCAGAATCAAGTTCTTTTTACCAATACGCAAAGAGAGGTCGCCCCCTTCAAACGTGAGATGGGGATAGACCAGTTTTACCTGCCGGAAAGCGGGATTTTGCCGGCGAGCCGACTCCAACGAGGCCGGTCCGCGCAGTTCCATCAATTCTCGGCAGAGAGCGTGCGAAATGACCGTCGCGCCGGGAAAGAAACAGTTTCCCCAGGTGTGATCGGCATGATGATGGGTATTGATGACATACCGTACCGGTACCCCAAGGGTTTCTTCGATGAAAGACCGCATGGTGAGGGTTTCTTCGGGGGTTGCCAGTGTATCAATCACCACCGCCCATTGAGGGCCAGTGATTGCCCCTGCAGTAACCTGAGCGTAGATTTCACTTTGAAACCAGTAAACATTTTCAGAGATGCGCTCGCGCTGCATACCTGCTCCAGGAATTGGATTGAGAGTTTGTGAGATATCTTACAGGTGCAAAGAATAGCATAAAAGAGGCCAATTGTCAAAAAACGCTTCGACAGGATGATGGTTTATTGGTCAGCCTGATTTTTATTCCTCAGTAAAGGAAAGCGTAGTAAACCTTTACGGTACAGATAAAATCCCGCCGCCGCAACAATCAGAATTTCGGCAATCAATGCCCCCAGGAAATATTGCCAGTATTCTTTCATAAAGGAGATTGCCAGAGGTGGTTTGGGACCCTCAGGCGGCGGAAGGGTGGGAGAGCCTGTAGCAGAGGCGGTTGCCGTCCACGCTGTACTTTGCGGTGAAGGGGTTTCAACCCCGCTGGTGGAGCGGGTTTCATTTGGTTCAGGGGGTGGTGGGTAGCCTTCCCCGGTGGGCAGCGTGGGTGTGCCTTCACCAATCGGGTAACCGCTGCCCGGCGGGAAAGTCGGCTGAGGGCTGGTGGTCAGGTTGGGGGTTATACTGCCGGTTCCTTGTGGTGCCGGGTAGCCTTCCAGGGTGGGGGTACCGGTGCCGGGAGTGCCGCCAAAGGGTGTAAAGGTTCGGGTTGGAAAGCGCGTTCGGGTAGGGGGTAAAGTGGGTGAGCGATAGTCCACCGTTGGATAAATCACCGGTGTACGGGTTCGAGTTCGGGTGGGGATGAGGGTAAAGGTAATTGTGCGGGTTGGGGTAATTGTCCCGGTCAGGGTGATGGTGGGTGTTAAGGTCAGCGTAGCAGTCGGTGAAACTGTTGGAGTGGAGGTGAATTGAGTCCCGGTAGCGGTAGGGGTTGCCGACGAGGTGGCGGTATCCGTTGGAGTGGGGGTGGAGGTGGCTGTGGCGGTCGGTGTGGGTGAGGATGAAGGTGTCGGCGTGGAGGTTACGGTTGAAGTTGGCGTGGCTTGCTGGGGCACCACACGAATTACCCCGCTGAAGGATGATTCCTGAGTGGTGCTGATGATTTCTAACCGGTAGTAATAGGTGGTGCCGTTGGTCAAACCGCTGTCCACCACTTCGTAAAAAGCGCCGCCGATTCCGGAACCGCGCCGCGGAATGAACGGGCTGACCCGGCTGAAACCGCCGCTTTCGCTTTGACTTCGCAGCAGGTAAAAACCGCTGGTGTTGACCTCACTGACGGTCGTCCATTGAACGGCCGCCTGAGTGTTGCCTGCAATCGCGGTGAACTGGCTGAAGATGACACTGGATGGCAGGGGGAGCAACCCTACCACAAACGGGGTAAAGTTGAGGTCATCCGTGCTGTTGGGCCGGCCGCTGCTGTCAATGGAAACCTGAATTTCCTTGAGAACGGGATTGCAAACGGTGGTTTGACCGGTTGCCCCAGCCGCACCGCTGCCAGCCGGGTTTTGGGCGGTGGTATCCCAGCCATCGGTTATATTGGCAGCGGGGTCGTACCACCACAGAGGAATTAACGCCGGGTCGTTGCTGCCACAATAGGCAGTGCTTTCAATCGTGGCTGTGCATCCCGTGCTGGAATCGTAGCGGAAGAACAAATCGAGTAAGGAGGGTGGAAGGGTCACATCACTGGCAAGGAAAATATCATAATAATTCGAGCAGGCGGTCAGGCTGCCCGGCATACCGCCGGTGAAGGGGACATTATCCGGGCTGCCGGAGCCGTGATTAACGATGAACAGGTCAAAATCGCTGTCGGATGGGGCGTGTTGAAAGGCAACCTTCCCGTCGCTGGTGTAGGTTTTGGTGGATGTAACCGTCACTTTTTCAGCAGTTACACCGGGGGCGTTGCTGCGCGGCAGAGCCGGTGCGCCCAGGCGTTTGCCGACGGTGAAAGTACACTGTGAAATTGCCGTGAGCGGGTCGACCCCGAACCCCCAAAAGTTATGATCCACCCGACCTTTGTTACTGCATTCCACCTGAAAACCACTGCGGTTGGTATAAAAATTGTTGGCAACGGCCTGAACCTTTCCACTGCCCGCTCCTGCCTCCCGCCAGATTGCGTAACCGCTGTTGCCGGTTATGTGGTTGAATTGGAGAATGACATCGCCGTTGTTATCCAGAATCCGAACCGCATCCTGACCGCCGGTCAGATCGTTGGAAATTAAACTCACGGTTTGTGGGCTTTCCACCTGAACGAGGCTGCGGCTGGTTGAGCTGCATGTTCCGTCGTTGATGGTCAAATCGCGCAGGGTAGCCCCGGCGGTTATCCGCAGCATGGGCTGGCTGCAGAATGTGCCCAGGTAGGTGATCCGCGCGTCGTTTACCCCCTGAATGATATGGGGTTTATCCACCAGCACGGCATTGTTCTTGATGAGGTAATTTCCTGTGATCAGGATGGTTGCCGGCTGACCTGGCAGGGGGTGTGAGTCAATCGCGTCTTTTAAACCTGTGCCAAGCCCGCCGGGTAAATCTTCTCCGGAGTTGATGTAACATGGCGAACTGGCGCCGCAGGCTGCAGCATCATTGGCTACATAAACCACATCGGCAGTGGCAGTAACACTGATGCCCAAAAATGCCTGACTGGTTTGCTGCCATCCGCCGGCCGTGCGTTCCAACACCCTGGTCAGTACCGAACCGCCAGCGGTGGCTGTGTTACCGATACGAAAAGAAAAATCCAGCCAGTCGCCAAATGCACCCACGGCCAGGGTGGTTTGAACACCGCCCAGCAGATTATAACCAGTCGGTGGAGCGGAGCAGTTGGTAATCCCCATCTGGTAAGGGTTGCCGGTTACACCGCCAGTCAACCCGATGCGCAAATCCGTTGCTGACCAGTTGATGGGGGTGTAGATACACACCTGCACATTCGCGCCTGGTGGAGGGAGGTAGGCGGTCAGGTCGAATGAGGCGCGCACGTTGAGGGTCTGACCGGCGGCGCATCCGGCCGGCGGGCAGGCTGCGGGAGCCTGTAAGGTTAAACTGGTGGACTGGACGGTTTGGGCGCGGGTAGATTGCGGCAGGCTCAGGATGAAGAATACTGCCAGCACAGCCAGTACACGCCGGATAATCCCCGCGCTTTGAAGCGGGCGGCGTTGGGCTGGGCTGAGAGTAGGGGAAGTGTGGTTCATGAGCCTGTGAAGGGTGAGTGTGGGTATTCAGAATGCGAATGATACTGATTATACCTTTGCCGCGGGACAAAAATCAAAGCGAAATAAACATAATTTCGGTTGGGTTCAATGAAGCACCTTGCTCAAAAAGGATTTGGTGCGCTCCTGTTTTGGGTTGGTAAACAAGACATCTGGCGGTGCTTCTTCAACGATTTGACCCTCATCCATCAGAATGGCGCGATGGGCAGCCGCCCGCGCGAAACCCATTTCATGCGAAACGACCACCATGGTCATGCCTTCTCTGGCCAGCGTCAGCATGACATCCAGAACTTCCTGGATCATTTCCGGGTCAAGCGCGCTGGTGGGTTCATCGAATAACATGATTTTTGGGTTCATCGCCAGCGCGCGGGCGATGGCTACCCGTTGCTGCTGCCCGCCGGACAACTGGATGGGGTAATTATTGGCTTTTTCGGGAATGCCGACTTTGTGAAGCAAATCCACGGCAATGCGGGTAGCTTCCTCTTTGCTGCGCTTGCGGACGATGCGCTGGGCCAGCAAAATGTTTTCCAGCACCGTCAGGTGCGGAAAGAGGTTGAATTGCTGAAAGACCATGCCGACTTCGGTGCGAACGGCGTTGATGTTGGCAGCCGTATCCAGCGGAATGCCGTCCACCACAATTCTGCCTTCGTCGAATTCTTCTAACCGGTTAATGCAGCGCAGCAAGGTGGATTTACCCGAACCGGATGGGCCGATGATGACAATCACTTCGCCTTTGTAGACATCCAGATTCACCCCGCGCAGCGCGTGGACGTTTCCAAAGCGTTTATGCACATTTTCGATGTGAATAATGGGTTCAGAGGTCATGGGGGTTACCTCTCGATTTTGGTTGTTTGTTCAATGTAGTGAACGACCCGCGCCGAGATGAGAGTCATGACAAGGTAAAGCAAGGATACCATAATCCAGGGTTGAATCGGGATGAAGTTGGATGCCATAAACTCGCGACCGCGGCGGGTAAGGTCGGAAACAGCCACCACGCTGATCAGGGAGGTATCTTTGAGCAGGGTGATAAATTCGTTGCCTACCGGGGGCAGGATGACGCGGATTGCTTGCGGCAAGATGACATAACGCATTGCCTGAAAGTAGGTCATTCCCAAACTGCGGGCTGCTTCCATCTGGCCTTTGGGGATGCTTTGAATACCGGCGCGGTACACTTCGCTCATGTAGGCGGCGTAGCAGATGGTCAACCCAAGGATGGCCATGAAGTTCGGGTCAGCCTTGTAATTGATTAACGCCTGACTGTTCAATGAAGTTCCCAAATTTTGAATAATGGGAGGAAAAGCGAAATACCAGAAGAGCAACTGCACCAGCACCGGAATACCGCGGATAATTTCAACGTAAATGGTAAAAATTCCGCGCAATAACCATAACTTAGAAAGGCGCGCCAGAGCGACTACCAGTCCCAGAATCAGTACCAGAAAGAAGGAAATCATGGTCGTGCGCAGCGTGACCCAGACACCATCTTCTACAAAGACGAGAATGCGCCGATAAGGATCTGGTTGCGCGATGACTAATATCACAATCAGTGCAATGACAGCAAAGACCAGCAGCCACCACTGGTCTATGCTGGTTTTTCGTGCGGTTGAGCTTGCCTGCGGGGGATTAGCGATTTGCATGTGGAGAAGCCTCCTTGAACCGTGTATCCATTCTCCCAGAAGTTTCAAAAAAGCACGGGCAGCGGCGGTCTTTGGAGTTTACCAACCATCTGCCCGTGCATCACATTCTATCAAAAAAGAAGTTTATTCACCTGCCAGCCACTTCATCTCGAGTTCGGCGATCACGCCTTCGTTTTTCAGTTCGGCCAGAGCCGCATTGAGCGGAGCGACCAGATCTTCACGGTTCTTACAAATGGCGATGCCGTAGGATTCATCGGTGAATACCTCACCAACAGTCGTCAACTTTTCCGGATTTTGCCCGATGAAGCCCAGCGCGGTGGGATAGTCGGCAATGACCGCATCCACCTGACCATTGGCAAGGTCGAGGAATGCCAGATCGTAGGTGTCGTATGGTTTGTAGTTGACATTCGGTATCTTGCGGGCTTCAATCTCGCCGGTGGTGCCCAGTTGGGCGGCTACCGTCTTGCCGGCCAGGTCGTCTTTGGTTTTGATGCTCTCATCCCCTTTGCGAATGACCACAATCTGCCCGGCGTTGATGTAGGGGTCGGTGAAGAGCATTTGCTGCTTGCGTTCATCGGTGATGGTGATGGCAGCGATTGCCAGATCA
>NZ_JBRCOK010000029.1:0-47208 GCF_053501535.1 Bellilinea sp.
GTGTAGGGATTAAGATAATTCCCCGCAAATAAATCCTTGATCACAAACATGCTCAAGGTGAACAAAAACGCTGTTCCCAAGGGATAGAAAATTTCCTTGATGGGAACGCGTTCTAATTCTGTTGAATTTTGTTGAAATCTTCCTACGATCATCCAAATACCGCAGGTGAACAATAAAACCGAGAGCACCTGCAACGCCCCAAGCGATTCGCTCTGATAGAAAAACAAGGGCGATATGCCCAGGGCAAATAACGGCGAAACTGCCAGTAAGCCGCTCACCGTTACGGCGTCTACCCGCTCAAATGAACGAAAATAACCGTAGTTGGCCAGCCCATCCAGGCCAATTGCGGCCATCAAAAGGAAAAAACCTTTACTATCCAGCCGCAACTCGAATAACCATGGCGCAGCAGGCAGCAGCATGCCTGTCATGAGAGCAAAATTCACACTGAGCATGTTGCGGGCCTGGCTAACCGAAACCAATCGTCGTGCAAAAAGGTTTGCAAATCCGCCAGAAACCGCCGAAAGGAATGCCAACATCACCGCAGACATATCTAAAATTCTACCGTCATTCCTTCACTCAGCAGAGAAAACACCCGCCGATTGTTGGTATAATTTTTCCACGATGGGTAGCCGTTTATCAAGACGTGAATTTCTCAAATTATGTGCTGCTGCCGGCCTTGCAGGTTTGGCATTCCGTCCTTTTTCCGGTTTCGAGGAAGATAATCAGAAAAATGACTTAATCCGCATTACGGTTCGCTCGGTCAGTGTCTATTCCCAACCCGATGACAAAAGCCGGATATTATTTCAACGCTTTCGTGATGAATTGGTCAACATTTATTATGAACTCGAATCGGAATCCGGGCCGGCTTACAACCCGATCTGGTACCGGGTATGGGGCGGTTACATTCACCGCGCCAACACCCAAAGGGTTACCGTGCAGTACAACCCGGTTGCCTCCCAAATCCGCGAAGGCCGTCAACTGGCAGAAGTTACCGTTCCTTATTCGCAGGCAATGAGATATACCACTACTTCAGGTTGGCAGCCGCTTTATCGGCTTTACTTTGAATCAGTTCACTGGGTCACTGGAATTGATGAAGGACCAGACGGAGAGGCGTGGTACCGAATTTTAGATGAATTATTAAAAATTGAATATCACGCCCCGGCTTATCATCTCCGTCTGATTCCCGACGAAGAACTCACTCCCATCTCGCCAGAAGTGCCGCATCATAAAAAACGCATTGTTGTCAGCCGCGGACGCCAAACCCTTACCTGTTATGAAAATGACGAAATCGTCTTTCAAACCCGGGTATCAACGGGGTTGAATTACAAACCAGAAGGTCAGATCCCCTGGGAAACCCCCAAAGGCGAGTTCAATATTTATTCCAAAATGCCCTCCAAACACATGGGGGATGGACGATTGAGCGGCAACCCGGAGGATTACGAACTACCCGGCGTACCGTGGACTTGCTTTTTTGAACAAACCGGGGTCGCCTTTCACGGCACTTACTGGCACCAGGATTTTGGCACACCTCGTTCTCATGGTTGTGTCAATATGCGAACTTCTGAAGCAAAATGGCTCTTTCGTTGGGTTTTGCCAGTTTCTGAGCCCGGTGATATGGAACGAGTCGGCTACGGTACCCGCGTTGTGGTGGAGTGACGCTGCTCCTGAATAACAGATGGTTGAGGCAATCCAATAAATTCACGGAACACACGGTTGGCCAAGAGCCACGCCTGTCGGGTAAGGCGTAAATGGCGCGAATTTCGTTTCTCCGACCATTCCAGCAATCCCATTCCCATCAATCGGCTAATCTGTTTACCAAACACTTCTTCCATTTTGAAACCAAATTGCTGGTTGAATGAAAATTCGTCAACCCCTTCTTCTAAAAGACGTAGTCCCACCATCATTCTTTCCTGCATTCGAGTCCATAAGTCCAGTTCAACGACCTGTTCAGCCGCTGATGATGCCGGAGGGGGCATACCAACTTCGCTCATCACCCGCGTAATATACGCCTTAATTCCGCGCACATTGACCGTCCGATGATTCTGTAAAAACCCATGGGCACCTGCCCCAATGCCGATATAAGGCAGGTATCTCCAGTATTGCAGATTATGACGGCACGCTAATGAGTTTCCCCCGCGCTTCAATGCCCAGTTGGAAATCTCATAATGTTCATAATTCGCTTCGTCCAACACTTGACATGCATATTCATATTGATCTGCTGCCAGATCATCATCCGGAAGGTCAATTAACCCGCGTTCCAGCCACTTCTTGAAAGGGGTACCATGCTCGATGGTTAAGGCATAAAGGGAGAGATGCTCCGGTTTTAATCCAAGCGCTAACTGCAAGCTTTGTTGCCAGGTGGTCATCGTTTGGCCAGGGATACCAAATATCAAGTCAAGGTTCAAATTATCAAACCCCGCAAGGCGTGCCCACTCAACCGCCTGAATGACCGAAAAGGGATCATGCTCTCTTTCGAGCAATCTCAGTTCGTTGATATTGGCACTTTGCATTCCTAAACTGATTCGGTTGAATCCTGTTTGCCGCAATTCATATAAACTTTCCTTGCTTACCGTTCCCGGGTTGGCCTCAATGCTGATTTCGCATTCCTTAAGCACATCAAAAACCCGCCGGCAAGTATTCAGGATGTCTTGCAATCCTTTTACCGGGATATAAGTTGGCGTTCCGCCTCCAAAGAATATGCTGCCAATTTCAAACGGGTAGGTTTGCAGCCTTGCCACCTGTTCAATTTCGGCTATTACCGCCTGGATGTAAGCCGGAATCAAGTTTTCCTGTCCGGCATAAGTATTGAAATCGCAATAAGCACAACGATGCTTGCAAAAGGGAATATGAATATAGAGGCTGATAATGGGTAGCATGGTTCATAGCATACCACATTGAAAAATTTCCTGCAAAAACGATTTCGCCCTTGTCAAATTTTTGATTGTGTTATAATCTCATGCGCCGGGGGTTTCCCGGTAATTGGATTAAAATAAAGCCTATGAGTCCAGAAGAACTTACCTCAAAAACAAAAATTTGCCCAACCTGTGGCACGAAATTAAGTATCAACGCTACCCGCTGTCTGGTTTGTGGTCGTCAATTCAATTCGGAAAAGGTTACTCCTTCAACGGAAGGGAAAAAGAAAGTTGAAATTGTCGAATCGCCGCGCATGCCTCAGTTGACCATTTCACTTCCGGCAGCCATTGGATTGATCCTGTTACTGCTCGGAATCGGCGCTGGTACAGTCTTTGCGGTTTTTCAGGCATCCGCACCCACCGTAGGCGATAATTTGACCCCCAGCCCTACAGCCAGCCTTACACCCACCATCACGCAAACCCCCACAGCCACCGAAACCCCCACTCCGCAGCCAACCTTTACACCTTTACCCCCATTAGAGTATCGCATTCGGCCCAACGACAATTGTTTAAGCATCGCTTTCAATTTTGGGGTTTCGGTCAACAGTATCATCCAACTCAATAAACTTTCACCGGCCTGCGACAATCTGGTTGTCGGTAACATTCTTTTAATTCCGCAGCCAACCCCGACACCCTCACCGCAGCCAACCAACACACTCAGCCCGGCACAGGCTACCGAAGTTGCCTGTCAATTGTTCCCATATAAAGTGCAAAGCGGCGACACGCTCAGCGGGATTGCCCGCAATTACAATGTCTCTGCAGACGCCATCAAATCCTACAATGGATTACCATCGGATGTTGTCTATGAAGGCATGACTCTTAACATCCCATTGTGTGAGCGTCTGCCCACACCCGGCCCTACGCCGACACCAACCAATCCACCGCCTTACGCCCCACCCAATCTCTTACTGCCAGCGGATGGAGCGGTCTTTACCGCCGCAAACGACTCGGTTACCTTGCAATGGGCCTCAGTGGGCACACTTCGTCAAAACGAAGCCTATGCCGTGAGTGTGGAAGACATTACCGAAGGGAAAGGCCGACGCCTGACCGAGTATGTAACCGATACCAAGTTTATTGTGCCGGCCTCCTTCCGGCCGACCGATAACACCCCCCACGTCTTACGCTGGTTTGTTGTGCCGGTTCGCCAGATTGGTACTTCCGCTGATGGCAAGCCGATTTATGATACCGCCGGCAGCCCCAGCAACTCTCGGACTTTTGTCTGGTGGAGTGCGGGCGGCGCGGCTTCTACCCCCACTCCTTAAAGTAAAATAATGACGGGTGCGCTCGAACATGAGGCGCACCCGTTTTCTTATCTTACCGGAGCAGCCGTTAGCTGCTGGAGTTCGCCTCTAAAAATCGGGTAGCCTCAATGGCTGCCGCCGCTCCCATGCCTGCCGAGGTAACCACCTGACGGTAGTGGGGGTCCATCACCTCACCGGCTGCAAAAACGCCAGCAACACTTGTGCGCATTTGCATATCCGTGACAATGTAGCCCTGCGGTGTCATTTCCACCTGACCCTGAAAGATTTGCGTGTTCGGCGTATGTCCGATAAAGATGAAAACACCATCGGTTTCAAAATCTCTCACCTCTCCCGTTTTCAGGTTGCGCAAACGCACACCGTTGACCACCCCATTCCCAAGAATTTCACTGACAACCGTGTCCCAGATAAAGTGAATTTTCGGGTTTTCACGCGCGCGTTTTTGCAAAATTGCTCCCGCACGCAACTGATCGCGCCGGTGAATGATGTTCACCTCGGTCGCGTAGCGGGTCAAAAATAAACCTTCCTCCAGCGCGCTGTCTCCACCGCCTACCACAACAACCTTTTTGTCCTTGAAAAACCAGCCGTCACAAGTCGCGCAGTATGAAACACCCCGCCCGGTCAGTTCACTTTCTCTCGGCACATTCAAATGGTTCGGGCTCGCGCCAGTGGCAATAATCAAAGTTTCTGCCAGAAATTCGCTGCTGTAGGTACGAACCTTAAAGGGACGCTGACTTAAATCTACTGCGGTAGCCAGATCATATTCAAACCGGGCCCCAAATCTTTCCGCCTGCTGGCGGAAAAGTTCACCCAATTCAGCGCCGCCAATCCCTTCTGGAAAGCCGGGGTAATTTTCAATGGTGTGTGTCAGGGATGCCTGTCCGCCCATCTCGGTTCCGGTTAAGACCAGTGGATTTAACTCCGCCCTTGCCGCATATAAAGCAGCCGAAAGCCCCGCCGGGCCGGCTCCCAAAATCAACACTTTTTCCACTTTGCTTTCTTTCTGCTGGCCTTTTCCCAATCCAACTTCAGATAGATTAAATTCCATCATGCAATCTCCTCATTGAGTTCGAATTCCAGTGTTTAGATGTTAAATTATCAGTTTGGTTACATTAAAGACTTATCACTATTCAACGGCTGCATCGGGTATTGCCAGCGCTCGGTCAATCACCTCAAATCCCTCAGCCAGCTGTTCTTGAGTAATGATCAAAGGCGGGATCAAAAGCACCGTATGCCAATGGGTGTACAAAAAGACGCCGTGATCAAGCAAATACTTACGAAAAGCCATCATTTCCGGGCTGTTCTGATTGAAAGGCGCCATGGGGAGTTTACTCTGACGATTTTTGACCAGCTCAATGGCACCAAATAAACCAATGGAACGCACTTCTCCAATAGATGGATGACGCTCTGCCAGTTCAGCCAGCATATCCGCCATCACTTCACCCATTTGCCTAGCCCGTTCGACCAGATGATCTTCCTGCATCACCTTAATGGTGGCAATTGCTGCCGCCAGCGACAGGGGATGGCCATTGAAGGTCAAACCGCCTTCGAACACTTTCTCATTGAAGGCCGCCGCAATTTCCGGCTTCATTGCCACTGCCCCCAAAGGCGCATACCCCGAGGTCAAACCCTTTGCCATGGTCATAATGTCGGGTACCACCTTCCAGTGATCCACTGCAAACCACTCACCCGTACGCCCAAAACCACTCATCACCTCATCACAAATCATCACGATGCCGTACCGGTCACAAATTTCGCGTACACCCTGTAAATAACCTGCCGGCGGGATGATGATTCCATTGGTACCGGTAACCGTTTCAATCATAATTGCCGCTATGGTTTCAGGACGTTCGTACTGGATAATTTCTTCCAAATGATTCAGATAATCCCGGCTGAATTCTTCCTCCGGAATTTCCGCATTCAGACGGTGAAATGTAGAGCGGTAACGATAGGGGTCAAGGAAATGAACTACACCCGGCATGGTGTTGGGTTCCCACGCCACCCGTCGCGGATCTCCGGTCAGGGAGATAGCCCCGTAAGTAGCACCATGGTAGGATCGGTAGCGGGTGAGGATTTTGAAACGCCCGGTATACCCGCGCGCCAGTTTGATGGCATTCTCGTTAGCATCCGCCCCTCCAAGGGTAAATAAGAATTTGGTCAGGCCGGGTGGAACTATTTCGGTCAATTTTTTACACAAGTCTCCACGTGGTTGGGTTGCCATTTGCGGACCGGCAAAAGGCAGCTGACGCGCCTGCTCCACAATGGCCTCAATCACCCTTTCATCCCCATGACCGATATTGACGCACATTACCATTGAATTCAGGTCTAAATACCGTTTCCCGCTGGTATCCCAGAAATACACCCCCTTGGCTTTGGTAACCGGAATGGGGTTGACTTTGCTTTGAGCCGACCAGGTCCAAAAATTGTGCTCCAAACAGGCTTTCAAAAAATCATCGGAGGCGGTGAGAGACATTTTTTTTCCTTTGAGTAATGATTTGCCGGTCTTTTTCAATCCTATCACAACTCACAAAAGATTGAAAAGAAAATCAACAACTCACCTGTGCTATAATCCCAAAACAAAAACAAAGCCTGCGATAATTTATCTCAATGTCACGCGAACCATTGTACCCCCAGGAACGTTATACCCGCAAGGAAATTCAAAATTCCTGTCAGGGCGAATTACATCCTCAGGCCAGAATTGGTATTCAATTATTCAATCAGGGGCATTATTTTGAGGCTCATGAAGCCCTGGAACTGGCCTGGCGGGAAGAACCCGGGCCGGTCCGTGAATTTTACCGCGGCGTCCTCCAAATTGGTGTTGCCTATTATCACATTTTGAACAGGAATTACCCCGGAGCGGTAAAAATGTTCTCCCGCGCAAAAAAATGGTTGGCGGCCTATCCCGATGTCTGTCGCACGGTCAATCTCGATCAGCTGAAAAAAGACGCTTTACTCGCAGAAAAACGATTGCTGGAACTGGGCAGTGAAAACCTCAATCAGTTTGAACACAACTTGCTGAAACCCATTCTCTTCAAAGGTGATGTTGGATGAACAATACCCTCCCCTTTCAAGGTAAAACGGCACTGATCACCGGCGGTGGACGCGGGATTGGCAGAGCCATCGCTCTCCTGCTTGCTGAACGAGGCGCAGATGTGGTCATCAATTTTGTGCGCAATCAGGCTCCCGCGGAGGAAGTTGCCCAAAAAATCCATCAGATGGGACGTCGGGCAGAAATTTTCCGTGCAAATGTCGGAAAAATTGAGGATATTCAACGCTTGTTCGACTTTGTCGAACAGCATTTTGGCGGCCTGGATATTTTTATCAGTAATGCTGCTTCCGGCTTCAACCGCCCGGCACTTCAGCAAAAAGAAAGCGGCTGGGACCACACCATGAATGTCAATGCCCGCGCCTTTCTGTTCTCCACTCAACGGGCGGTGCCGCTCATGCAAAAAAGGGGCGGCGGATTCATCGTTGCCGTTTCCAGCCCCGGCAGCCAGCGCGTATTGCCGGATTATGTCGCGGTAGGCGCCTCCAAGGCTGCTCTGGAAGCGCTGACCCGTTATCTGGCTGTGGAACTGGCTCCCCTAAACATTGTGGTTAACGCTGTATCACCCTCACTGGTTGAAACAGATGCACTGAAGCATTTTGCCTCGCTTTCCGACCCGCAGGTGATTAGGCGGGCCATTCAAAACACGCCGGCAGGTCGGCTTGTCCAACCGGAAGATGTTGCCAAAGTGGTCGTGTTTCTTTGCAGTCCGGATGCGTTTATGATCCGCGGTCAAGTCATCATCATTGACGGCGGTTATACGCTCATCACGCCGGGATGATATTGCGTCCTTATTCCTGAATCAACACTGCCCGCGCCGGAGCACCATCGCTGCCTTCAATTTTCAAAGGCAGGCAGATTAACTGATATTCACCCGGTTGCACCGCAGAAAGATCAAGCCCTTCCACAATGACCATATTGGCACCCAATAAAATTTGATGGGTCGGGCGTGATTGTTTATAAGGCGCAACCGATAAATAATCCACGCCCACCAGACATATTCCCTTTTCGACCAGAAATTTTGAACCGCTCTCATCAATTCCAACGAAATCGGTTTGAAAATCATGCACCTGGCTGGCCCAGTATTTCGAATTTCGCGTTTTGAACAACACGCGGGTTGTACCAGCGGGAATTTCCAACTTTTCCAAAACTTCGCGGTCAATCACATTCACATCATCCGCTACCTGGACTACCCTGGCCGGTCCGATTAACACCTCCAGATTCATGGCTTCCACGGCACTGCTACCGTCAATAAAATGAAGCGGTGCATCTACGTGCGTGCCGGTATGTACCCCCATATCCATGCGGGACACATTGGCATTTGCCCCATCCGATATTGCACTGACCCGCTCGATGACCGCCTTGGGATCACCTGGCCAGGTAGGCAAATTCGGTGAAATTGTTAATGAAATATCCCAAATTTTCATTATAGCCTCCTTAAGAATTATGGATTATAAGGTCCCCAACCTGCTGCAGTGAAAATTGTTTTCAAAAAATCATACCGCTCACTCGAGCTCATCGGGCGCGGGCGAGCGTAATCTTCCAAATAGGCAGTCAACAACTCCGTTGAAATGTGTTTCCCATTATAAAACACATGACGGTCAATAAATTCTTTTCGCGTACCTTCGGGTATTGTAACCGTATCCACCCACATCTGGTCAAAAAACAAATTCCCCAGCCCGTAATGAATGAAGGAATCTCCATAAAATTCCATTGCCATCGGATGGTGGGCTTGTGAGCCGCTAACAATAACCGCTCCGGCATCCGCAGGTTTGCGAAAATCTCTCTGCTCGAACTCTTCAACCCAATGACGGTAAGTTTCAAAATATTGAAAAGTAAAAATGACAATGTAGCCTTCCTCCCTTAACTGTTGAACGCGTTGTTGGATCCAATCATAATCGCAGGAGGCTACGCCGCCAAAATCTTCCCCTGCCCAAATGTAGGCAGGACCGGCCGGGTTGCAGCCCAGAAAAGCAAAGCGATTCCCATTATGCTCCACAAAGACAGCATCCCGGGCTTCCGCCAGATTTTCTCCGGCAGCATAATAGACCCAACCGCGCGAACGGTAAAGATCAAGTGAAAATGATAGCGCATCCCGCCCCCAATCCACACCGTGATTACCGGTAAGATCAACGATGTCAGTTCCAACCGATTCCAGCAATTCAATATACTCTGGCTTGCTACAAAAAACTAATGGGAAGGGCTCCATTTTCGGATCGGGACAGCGCGGGGAAAACGATACTTCATTGCTGATATGCGTCAGATCCGCTTCTCTTAACCATTCACCGATTGCCTCGCCGGGATACGTCATTCCCTTTTGCTCCATGCGGACTGCGGTGGCGCGAACCAGTGCTGTGACACCGGTCATCACCAGCACGGTCAATTGATTGTCATCGCGGTTTGGGGTTAGAACTGGTATATCAAGGTTCTCAACTTCCAGTGAGCTGGCTTTCCAGGCATAATGTAACGCGAGCGGATATGCATTGAGGTCAAATTGATTGCTGATCGGAGACTGGTTGTTCAAAGGAATCACTTTCCAGCGAGGCTGCAGTTGTTCAAAGGGCACAATCGCCAGCACATCTCGCTTCGTCCAGGCAGCACTCAAAAGATTTTCTTCTGCCTCTATAGATACATTAAGCGGTGAAAATTTACCCAACAGGGGCTCCAATGCATTGGCGGTATCTTCCGTTACCAGAATAGGAAGTGCCTGTTCATCAGGTTGACCTTGCCACCATGATTTTAATTGGTCAAAATTAATCTGCTCGGTCAGCGATGAGAAGGGTGTCACCAACACATATACCCACACCACCTGACCCTGTCCGGACGTGGTTGGCTCGAGCCAGATATTGGCTTCTTCTTTTTGAGAGATCGCTGGAACTGTGTTTTGTTGTGCAAGCTGCCTGAGCAGATCATCCGGCAGGGAGTTATCTAACCAGACAACCGGTTGAGGAATCGCCGTTGGAGACGGGAGTAGTGTCGTTGTTGGTGCAGGTGTATTCATGGAAGTTACTGAACTGGTTGGTGCGGAAACTGTCTCGGTTAGATGAATAGCTGGGCTGATGGTTGGACCTGTGCAACCTGCAATCCAAATAAAAAACCATACAATCCTGATCCATTTTTCTTTCATGGCATCTCCGAATTCATCCATCCACTCACCCGAAAATACTCTTCCAGCATTTGAGCCCGTTCTTCTTCGGTCATCAGGCGAGGTTTGGCATAATCTTCCAGTAGGGTGGTAATCAACTCCACCCCAAGGTATTTTCCATCATAAAACAGGTGGCGGTCAATAAACTGGCGGCGGTGCAGGGGAAACATCTGGTCAAAAAACAAATTACCCAATCCATAATGCATAAAGTGGTTTTGGTAGAAACCAAATCCGTGAGCAAAATGCGCCTGACTCCCGCTGACAATCACTGCTCCCATTTGGGCGGTTTGTTCAAATTCCTGCAGGGTCAGGTTCATGGGCATGAAATCCTCAACTTCAAAGTGCTGAAAGGTAACAATGGGTAAAAACCCTTCTTCAACCAAATTTTGGATGGTGTCTTGCAGCCATTCAAAATCACAGGGCGCTGGGCCAGCTTGCTCTTCTGACGCCCAGATATTTTCTGGACCCGCGCGATTACAACCAATCAGCGCCAACCGATTACCGTTATGCTCAATTCGCAACGGCTTGCGGGCCTCTTCCAAATTTCGACCACCACCGTAATATTGAAAACCGTTCTGCTTGTATAAATCCAGCGTAAAAAGGAAAGGCTCATTCCCCCAATCCAGCAAATGATTGCCGGTTAATTCGATGAAATCTGCTCCCGCCAGTTTCAAAAACTCAATATATCGCGGGTTGGCACAAAAGCGCTGTCCGCCCCTCACCGGCACGGCAGGCGGACAATTTTCGTAAAAAGAAACTTCGTTGCTGATATGAGTAAAGTCTGCCTGACGCAGCATAACTCCAATATCCTCAACGGGGTATTCCAGGCCGTTCAATTCCATTCGTTCCGCTGTCTGGCGGACTAAAGCGGTTGTACCCGTGAGGATCAGTCTGGTGAATTTTCCCGGCAGGCGATTGGTGATGACTGCCTGCGAACCAATCATTACATCAAAAGGTTTTTGGCTGTTGGATTGCCATTCCCATCGGATGGTCAAACCGTAAGCATCCATTTCAAAACCCTGATCCAACGGTGAGATACCATCTACTCGCAGTACCTTCCAGCGAGGTTCGATTTGTTCAAAGGGGATGATAGCCCGCAAGTCCCTTTCCTGCCAGGCTTTTTGAAGCAGCATTTCTGCCGGAAATACCTCTACATTCTCTCGATCCGCTTCACCCCACAACACCCTGAAAATTGGCATCGCTTCTTCTGATATGAGAAGCCGGAAATCCGCTTTACTTGCCCCCTGCCAGCATTCCTTTATTTGATCAAGACCAATCTCATCCTGAACGGTTGGAAAAGCCGCAGTAACCGCATAAACCCACTGAATATAAACTGACCCAGCGGTTTCATTTGAATGATTGATTTTTAGGGAATAGTCTGCCAGCTCATCACGGTCAACCCACTCCACATTCTCTAAATTATTCAATTTCGTTTGAACAGCCGCAGGTAACGGATCGCTCTTTAAGTAAACCGGTGAGTCACTTTCAAAGGTGGCGGTTGCGGCAGATAAGGAGAGTTTTTCCGACATTGGTGCAGGTGAATGGGTTGCTGCAGGATGTTCTTCAGAAATGATTATCTCGCTCGAAATTGAGGCGGGCTGAACAGGAGTGCAGCCATGGATACCTGCAAGAACAAGCGCAACCCTTAAACACTGCACAACCAGAAAGGAAATTGTTTTTTGGGGTAACACGGCGGCAATTATACTACCTCAAAGGTTCTATACATGTTGGATTTGATAGAGATTGACAGTTAACCTCGCTATAATAACATTGAATCAACTTGGAAAAGGAATTTGACATGCGTGAAGTAGCCATTTTAGGAATTGGTCAAACCTCGATTGATGAACATTGGGAAAAGTCTTTGCGCGAGCTTGCCGGAGAAGCGGCGCTGGCAGCGCTTCAAGACGCCGGTATCAACGGTGTAGATGGCGTGTTCGTTGGCAACATGATGTCTGGTTCGGCAAACCGCCAGCAGCAATTAGGCGCCTTTGTTGCAGATTGGATCGGTGTCCGTTATTCGAATGCCATGCACATTGAATCGGCTTGCAGTTCGGGGGCTGCTGCATTTCGTTCAGCCTTGATGGCTGTTGCCTCTGGATTTATGGACATAGCGCTGGCGGTAGGTGTCGAAAAAATGACCGATTCACCCGGCGCAGAAATCACCGCTGAACTGGCCACAGCTGCCGATGCTGACTGGGAGGCTGGCCAGGGACTTTCCTTTGTGGCTATCAATGCCCTCATCATGCGCCGCTATATGTACGAATACGGCTGGGAGCATCATCATTTTGCACCGTTCTCCATCAACGCCCATAGCAACGCCGCCAGCAATCCCAACGCTCGCCTGCGCTCCCCACTGACCGAAAAAGATTATCTGAAAGCCGCAATGATTACCCCACCAATCAATCTAATGGACGCTTCACCGGTTGGGGATGGCGCTGCTGCTGCGATTCTCGTTCCGGTTGAACTGCTCAACCGCTTTCCACCTCGTACGGTTATTAAAGTTTTGGGCGCAGGTGCTGCCACCGACACAATGGCAGTCCACTCTCGTAAAATTCCTCTGTGGCTCAGCGCGGCTGAAAAATCGGCAAAGCAGGCTTACAGCCAGGCTGGCATTGGCCCTGATCAGATTGATGTATTTGAACTCCACGACGCTTTCACCATCATGGCAGCCTTGTCACTTGAAGCCTGTGGCTTTGCGGAAAAAGGCAAGGGGCCCCAATTAGCACTGGATGGCGAAATCCGCCCCGAAGGACGCATCCCTGTCCAAACTCGCGGAGGTTTAAAGGCACGCGGACACCCGGTTGGCGCAACCGGAATGTATCAGATTGTCGAGGTTGTGCAGCAGCTTCGCGGAGAATGCGGTCAAACCCAAGTTCCAGATGCGCGCATTGGCATGGCTCAAAACATCGGCGGAAGCGGCTCGAACATCATTACCCATATCCTGGCTCGAATGAATTGAGTATCTCAGGCAGAGGACTTTTTCCTCTGCTTTTTTATTTTTTGGCATAAAGGAATACAATTGAACCATCCTGACCAATGCAGGGATGGAAAATTATGCCTCATCTTTCAGCTTCGACACTCGATTCGTACCGCCAAAAAATTTTTCGCATTCGGCCGGAAGATCGGCTGCGCACTCTGGAAGAAGCAATAGACTTCGTCAATCAGCGTGGTTTTGTTTTCTTCTGGCCGATTCAACGAGTCAATTTGCCCAGTTTATGGGTAGCCGCTGCTGGAGATCGGCCGGTTGCCAACGAACACGATGACCCGGGTCATATCACCTGGGGATGGAAAGATCAATTGCTTGGGAAGAAGGTCTGGTATTATGCCAGAATTTTATGCCGCAAGAACACGATAATATCTTTACGGCTGCTGCCTTATTTCTATGCTCTTTCCCCAAATTTCGGTGACCCCGAACAGGACTATCTGGATCAATATCATGGTGGAACTTTGACCCTGGAAGCCAAACAGGTTTACGAAGCACTGCTTCGTGAAGGTGCGCTGGATACAATTTCTCTTCGAAAAGCAGCCCGTCTTTCGAGTCCCGAGAGTACTTCGCGCTTTAACCGGGCTTTAGATACGCTCCAAATGGAGTTTAAGGTCTTACCGGTCGGTGTGGCACAGGCTGGCGCATGGCGGTATGCTTTCGTGTACGATCTCGTCCACCGTCATTACCCTCAGTTGATTGACCAGTCCCGCCCAATTTCCGAACCTCAGGCGCGTTTTGAAATCCTGCAATGTTACTTTGAATCGGTTGGGGCAGCTTCACCGGGGGAGATGGAACGTCTGTTCGGCTGGCGAAAAGAGGATCTGCAGCGGACACTCCAACTGCTCGTGAGCCGGAATATCATCCAACCAGAAATTGAGCTGCAAAACAGGAAAGAGCCGGTTTATGCCCTTTCGACATTAATTCAAACCCCCTAATCGTCCTATCTTTTCCTGATTGTTCATTGTATTTCTTGCTTGTTTCCGAGGGTATAATAAAATCATTCAGTTTCATCCTCCATCCCTAAGGAGCGCAAATCCATGGAATTCCACATTTCCCGGCAGGCTCGTGATCGCTACCAGTTTGATGAGAGTCTGTTTTCCTTCAACGGCAATGTAGTTTTTGCCAATTTTCATGCCGCCCGGCAGTTTGCTCAAAAAATGAATGTCTACCGTGACCTGCTCAATTATCCGGAGAGGGCGGTTAAAGCCGGTCAGGTTAATGCCTTGGGTTTGATTGACGAAATCTTGCATTTAGTCGCTTTTCTCTACCGTCAGCAAAAAAATCCCCAGATAATGGAACAGGCACTGTCTGAACTGGAAAAAGCCCTTGGGAAACAAAAAGTGGATGAACTTCTACTGGCGTTTACACTGGAGTTTCCGCCGGTCGCGGTCTATCGGGGTGAAGTGAGTGCCGAAGAATATCTCAAACAGTCCACGAACGGCGCATCCAACCGCGCCAATTCTCTCGAAGAAATCATGCTCCTGTGGGTCAACAATAAAAACCCGGCCGTTTCACCCTACCTGGAACTCTTTGACGATGAGAATCTCTCCCAAAAAACGGTCTATCCCAAAGCCATTCAAGAGTTATATAACTATTTTGACCAGCAGCCGCCTTTCGGGCCGGATTTGCAAAATTTAATGGACTTGCTGCGCGCGCCAGCAGTTGCTCACCCCTATTCTTTGTTTGAACAATTGGAGTTCATCCGCAAACGATGGGCGGACTTGATTGGGAAATATCTCTACCGATTGCTGAGCAGCCTGGACTTCCTAAAGGAAGAGGAGAAAATTCCCTTTTTAGGTCCCGGTCCGGTGGAAATTCCAGTTTTTGATCGCCTGTCTGGTGAGCTTGAATCAGAAAACTTCAGCCCCGACCGCGAATGGATGCCCCGCCTGGTATTAATGGCAAAAAATACCTACGTCTGGCTGGATCAACTCAGTAAAAAATATCAACGCGCCATCACCCGCCTTGACCAGATCCCGGAAGAAGAACTGGCTCAACTGGCTGAATGGGGATTTAGCGGCCTGTGGTTGATTGGCTTATGGGAACGCAGCCCGGCTTCCGCTCGCATCAAGCAATTATGCGGCAACCCTGAAGCCATTGCATCCGCCTATTCACTGGCAGGTTATACCATCGCCGCCGATTTGGGCGGTGAAGAAGCCTATCAAACCCTGCGTGAAAGAGCCTGGAAATACGGTATCCGTCTTGCTTCTGACATGGTCCCTAATCACATGGGGATTGATTCCAGCTGGGTTATCGAGCATCCCGACTGGTTTATCTCATTAGACTATAGTCCCTTCCCATCCTACACATTTAGCGGCCCGGATCTTTCCAGTAATTCCAATGTCGAAATTCTGCTGGAAGATCATTACTACACACGAACGGATGCTGCGGTTGTATTCAAACGCACGGATCGCACCACTGGTTCTGTCCGCTATATTTATCACGGGAATGACGGCACCAGTATGCCATGGAATGACACCGCCCAATTAAATTATTTAAACCCTCAGGTACGTGAGGCTGTCATTCAAACCATTTTAGAGGTTGCCCGCCGATTCCCAATCATTCGTTTTGATGCCGCCATGACGCTCACAAAACGACACTACCAACGACTGTGGTTTCCCGAACCCGGAACTGGAGGTGCAATTCCCTCCCGCGCCGAACATGGCATGACCAAAGAGGACTTTGATCGAGCCTTCCCTACCGAATTCTGGCGCGAAGTAGTGGACCGCGTCGCCCGAGAAGCTCCAGATACCCTCCTACTTGCAGAGGCTTTCTGGCTGATGGAAGGGTACTTCGTGCGCACGCTTGGGATGCACCGCGTGTACAACTCTGCTTTCATGAATATGCTGCGCAATGAGGACAACGCCGGTTACCGCAAATTGATCAAGAACACCATCGAGTTTGAACCGGAGATTCTCAAACGCTATGTCAATTTCATGAACAATCCCGATGAACGCACCGCCGTAGATCAATTCGGTAAAGGGGATAAGTATTTTGGCATTTGTGTATTGATGTCCACCCTTCCAGGCCTACCCATGTTTGGACATGGGCAAATTGAAGGCTTTGCCGAAAAATACGGCATGGAATTCCGGCGTGCTTATTGGGACGAAAAGCCCGATCCTTATCTGGTGGAACGTCACAAGCGCCAAATTTTCCCGCTGCTCCATCGGCGCGCTTTGTTTGCCGGTGTTGATAATTTCCTCCTCTATGACTTTTTCACCTCTGGCGGCTGGGTCAACGAAGATGTTTTTGCCTATTCCAACCGTCTCGAAAATGAGCGTGCTCTGGTCGTCTACCATAATAAATTTGCCGAAACCGAAGGGTGGATTCGCTGGTCGGCTGGTTTCAAGTCCCGCGAAAAGGGAACAACCAAACTTACCCAGCGTTCGCTCAGCGAGGGTCTGGGTTTATCCGGGCGGGAAGACCATTTTATAATCTTTCGAGACCTGTTGAGCGGAATGGAGTACATCCGCCCGGCAGATGAACTGGCGCAAAAAGGCTTGCATATTAAACTTTCAGCCTATCAAGCCTATGTATTTTCAGATTTCCGCGAAGTCAGCGATGATGAATTTGGTTCATATCGTTCGCTATGGCAGTATCTGGCTGGAAGGGGTGTCCCAAGTGTTCAGGAAGCCCTGCACGAGTTACTGCTTGCCCCAATCCTTCGTCCGTGGAGAGAAATTGTAAACCCCGGTTACATCCGCTTTTTACTGGAACATCAGGTCACTCAGCAACAACCACAATTACCCGAACATCTTTTACCGGAAGCCAGTCAAAAGCTGGAAAACCTGCTGAATGGCGTTACTCAAATGACCGGCTTCAGCAACCACCGGGATCTGATCCTAACCACTCTCCAAAAACAACTGGAATTCCTGCTGCATCTCCAATCCCCTCAAAAAGTTTTACCGGTTCCCATTCGCGGTCTGGCTCCAAAAGCATTTGAATATTTGCAAAAGGGAATGAACAAAGCCAGGGATATTTCCTATGTGGGTTTTCTTTATCCCTTCCTTCATAAATTGGGCATCCTTAAGGATGCAAAAGACGCTCAATCCCAAACCCTGTCGTGGATGGAGGAATGGCGGTTATTGGATGTAGTCATGGATACCGCCCATCAAATTGGCGTGGATGGGGCAGTGACCTGGAGAATTTCCCCAACCCTGCGCATCCTGATAAATCAGCAGGAATGGTATGAAAAATGGTCTTCGTATTCGCTTTCCAGAATCATGGAATACTGGCTTTCTGACCTGGAAGTTCAACGCTTTATCGGAGTCAACCGTTATAAGGATGTACTTTGGTACAATCAAGAATCCTTTTATGATTTCATCTGGTGGATGAACTGGGTAGCAGTTTTGAACGAAGTTGGAAAACCCGCTTCCACCCATGCCTCGATTTTGGAAACCCTGATTGCCGTCCACGAAATTACTCAAAAAATTCTGCAGGCAGAACAACTTGCAGCATATCAAATTGCAAATTTAATGGATAGGTTAAGTGAAATGGATCAATTAACTCCTTAGAGGTGAACCATGAGCGAATTAAGTCGTGAGCAGTGTGTTAGACCCCAAAAAGGTACCCCACCTTTAAACCACAATGAGATTGACACACTTCTGCCAATGGCAGAAGGTTGGATGGTCATCGATTCCGAGGAGGTGCCAAAATTACAAAAAACCTTTCGATTCAAACGCTATAAAGATGCTTTGGATTTCAGCATGGCTGTTGGGCTGGCTGCAGACGAGCAAGATCACCACCCCAAACTCACCATTGAGTATGGAAAAGTGACGGTGGAATGGTGGACACATGTGGTCAACGGCTTACACCGCAACGATTTCATCATGGCAGCAAAAACTGACCAAATTTACCGCTCACGAGAAGATACCAAACCTGCTTCGTTTTAGTTAGGAGGAATTCGCGATGTCTCATCTGGTTCGAGATTGGATGTCAAGTCCCGTGGTGGTCATTGATGCTGACAGCAGTGTTTCATTTGCCATGACCCTCATGCGCCGCCGCCATATTCATAGCCTGGTTGTTGTTTTGAAAGATCATCACAACACCACTTATGGGATTGTCACAACCACGGATATTCGCGACAAGATCATCGCAGCCTCTCGCAACCCGGCGGAAACCACCGTACGAGAAATCATGACCACCCCCGTTCAGGTTGCTCATCCGGAATGGACTCTCGTGGAATGCTCCCGAAAAATGCAGGAGAAGAACGTCCACCATCTGCCGGTTGTTGATGAAAACAACGAACTGATCGGCATGATCACGGCAACCGACCTGTTCATGGCCGCGGAAGAGATCGGTTGGCTATCTGATTGGGAATCAAAAAGCAGTTGAAAAATACCCGCCGCTCAGGCCAGGTAAGCTAATTTCCCAATGATTTTGATTTTTCTCAATCGGAAATTGATCGCCCAGCAAATTACGCAGTGTTTGATGGGGGAGAGGGTTTTCCGTTTCTGCAGGTAATGAAATCCGGCAAGGCTCAGAATTGAGATTCGCCAGAATTAATAATTTCTCGCCACCACCCTCTCGAGCCATGCGAACGACTCCATCACATTGCGTGGGTTCAAGCAATTTCCATTTTCCTCGCCGTAACAGTGGTGTTTCGCGGCGGATTTGAATTAATTTTTGAATCCATTGGCGCAAATCGCGATCCCACCCGTTTTCATTCCACGGAAACGCCCTGCGGCAATCCGGATCCTTGCCACCTTCCAGGCCAACTTCGTCCCCATAGTAAATCGCCGGCGTCCCCGGAAAAGCAAACATCAGCAGATAAGCCAGGCGTAATTTTTGGGCATTTCCATTTAGGAGGGTCTTTACTCTCTCCGTATCGTGAGAACCAAGCAGCAGATACATACCGAATAAGGCATCCTGCCCATAAGTCTCTTCAATTTGCATCAGGCGCAGGTAAAAATCGTTGATTCCAATGCCGCCTCTCAGCACATCCAAAATTACCGAGCGCAAGGGGTAATGCATGACCCCATCAAAGTGAGTTTCATTCACCCACCGGGCAAGAAGATCCCAAATTTCCCCCACCAGATAAACATTTGGGTTTGCTGACTTTACGATCTGCCGAAATTCGCCCCAGAATTCATCATCATCAATTTCATTGGGGACATCCAAACGCCATCCGTCAATTCCTTCCTCAACCCAATAGCGAGCCACTTCTATAAGATATCGCCTCACGGCTGAATTATTGGTATTAAATTTTGGCAGACTCTTGAAGCCCCACCATGCCTCATATCGGGTTGCCTTTCCCCGGCTGTAAGCGTTCAACGGAAATCCCCGAACATGAAACCAATCCAAATAGGGAGAATTCGCTCCATTTTCCAATAAATCATTGAAAGCGAAAAAACCTCGTCCACAATGGTTGAACACACCATCTAAAACTATTCGCATGCCGCGTTGATGTACTTTTTTTAGCAATCTGCGAAAATCATCCAGCGTACCCAACTTGGGATCAATCCGGTAGTAATCCACCGTGTTGTAGCGATGGGTAGAAGGAGATAAAAAGATCGGATTCAGGTAAATTGCATTGATACCCAGATCCTGCAAGTAATCCAATTTTTGTTCGATGCCCGCCAGGTCTCCCCCTTGAAAATGAACAGGATCCGGCGGACTGCCCCAAGGTTGAACATTAGGCGGATCATTTTCTGTATTTCCATTCGCAAACCGATCCGGAAAAATTTGATAAAAAATACTATCTTTCACCCACTCTGGGATGTTCATGAAAATAACCTCACTCTTTTCGATAAATCCGCAATCAATCGCTCGGGATTTTTTCGATAAACATTTTCTTCAATCGGTCTCTCGGCGATGGACAAGAGGGTTTCATTCAAGAATGAATTGACCGGTGTGGCAACGCCAAGCCGTTCTCCAAATCGCACAACTGCTCCATTCAGGTAATCAACCTCCAAAGGGCGGTATCCGCGATACAGGTCAACATGAAAAGAGGGCATCTTACCGCCTCGCCCGGCTGCCAGTGTCTTACCTGCAAGCAAGCGGGCAATCCCCTCCGGGATTTTATGAAACAAAACCGACAACAAACGAACCGGCGTACCCGGTAAATCAACCACTCGATATCCGAGGCGTTTCATGACCCTGACTGCTTCGCGGACTTGCGCCGTTTCAATTCGGAACAAGCGAGGGTCGGAAAAGATTTCGGCAGGGGTTAGATCTAAAATGGCAGAAGTGGCATTTGCCAGAAGGTTCGTGAGCAATTTTGACCATTTCATCTCGCCGGCATGTGGATACAAGCGGGCATTCAAATTTGCCCGGTTGAATGATTCCACGATACTTTCAGAAAGCGGATGCCCCCTTGCAATACCGATGCCACGTTTTTTTTCCAGAATAACCTTGCCGGTTTCCATTTTACCAACCGCACTGGTCAGGGTGCCCGCAATCACCCGGTCTTTTTCCACATACCCGGCTAAAACTTCTTCATTCTCAACGCCATTTTGTAAACTGACTACCGCTGAAATCTGATCGCGATAGGGCTGCAAGCGTCTGGCAACTTCCAGTGTGTCGAAAGACTTGACCGCCACCAACGCCACATCTATGGGAGAGTGACCAAATACCTCTTCCAGCGAATCGCTCACCCCTTCCGGCACAAAAGTTTTTTCTTTGCCCTCAATTTCGAGTATTAATGGTTGCAGGTTAAAACGTCCGGCAACCTCCGATCGCTCAAGATAGATGACCGACTCGCCGCCTAAAGTCAGGCTGCCACCGATGTATGTTCCGATCGCCCCCATCCCAAAGATCAAAAAACGCATTTGATTCCACCCATTAATCGGAAATTGACCTTACACTTCACGCCACTGCCGTGCGCCACGCAAAAATTCCTCGCCGTTCATCCATTTCTTGCCGGCCGGTTGAACCTCACGCAGCAACAAAACTCCCTCTGACGTGCCAACAGCAGGCAGGCCATCTACAACCGATCTTTTACCCTGCGGCAAGACACTCTGCTGAAGAACAGAAGCACGCTTGACTTTCAAAAAATTTCCCTCCCAAACCAAATAAGCACCTGGCCACGGGAAAAATGCCCGGATTTTCCGCTCAAGGTACTCCGCTGGTTGAGCAAAGTCCAGTCCTCCCTCTTCTTTTTTTAACATTGGCGCATAGGTTGCCTGAGATTCATCCTGAACTTGGGGAATAATTTCACCACGCAGATAATCTGGAATTGTTTCAAGCAGCAATTCTGACCCGGCAATCGCCAGTTTATTGCCAAGACTGGCTGCATCATCATCCGCTTCTATGGGTATGCTGCGTTGCGACAAAACAGGCCCGGTGTCAATGCCGGCATCCATTTTCATTATAGAAACACCACTGACCTTATCGCCATGCAATATTGCGGCCTGTATGGGTGCAGCCCCGCGCCAACGCGGCAGTAAGGAGGCATGCACATTGATACATCCAAACCGGGGTAAATCCAGTACATTTTGCCGCAAAATTTGCCCAAAGGCTGCCACAACAATCACATCCGGCGCCCATTCCACCAACTTCTCCCAAACCCCGGCTTCCTTCAAGCGGTTCGGCTGAATGGTTTCTATTCCCAATTCCTGGGCAACGACCTTAACCGGCGGTGGAGTTAGGGTTCGACCCCGCCCCGACGGCCGATCAGGCTGAGTGACAACCCCCACTACCTGATAATACCGCGCAAGCGCTTTTAGAGAAGGAATGGCAAACTCGGGTGAACCCATGAAAACGATGCGGTGTTCTATCATGAAAGGAAATTTTAACACAAAATTAAAAACTCCTTGAGAATTTGGCTTTTATTCATCCAAAAACCGTTATACAATAAATATGTTCTGATTTTCAATTCATTTCGCCAAGGAGGTAAATACCCCATGTCTGACGTATCCTTTTCTCCGGATGGCATCACCAGTGATGACCGCTTGTG
The DNA here is from genome assembly GCF_053501535.1 of Bellilinea sp. NCBI lineage: Bacteria > Bacillati > Chloroflexota > Anaerolineae > Anaerolineales > Anaerolineaceae > Bellilinea > Bellilinea sp. The sequence continues at coordinate 22,245 of NZ_JBRCOK010000029.1, forward strand.
GGCGCTCTTATCCTATTTATTAACCCCGCTCGTCCCAATCATTATCCTGCTGATGGAAGACAAGAAAAATCGTCCATTCATCAAAGCTCATTACATGCAGGCTTTGGTGCTGGGAATTGTGTTGGTCATCCTTAATACCATTCTTGCTTTCATCCCCATTATCGGATGCATTGGCCCAATTTTGACCCTGGGCATTGTCATTTGGCTGGCGATTCGCGCCAATAAAGGTGAATATATCACCTTGCCGGTCATTACTGATTTCGTTAAAAATCAGGGCTGGGCTTAAAAGATTAACCCGCTGTTAAAATGCTTCCCGGCTCTTTGCAATTCCGCCAGGAAGCATTTATCCATTTAAACAACCTGCTTATGAATTACTGGTAAAATTGCTTTAATGCTGAGCAGTGAGATCCTCACACAAATCAACCGGGAATTTGAATTGGCTGAACAAGCCCGGTTACAAAATAATGAGGGTATGACACGCGTTTGTGCCCGCCGGGCTGCGGGTTTTGCTGCTCAGGCCTGCCTTGCGAGGTCGGGGATAGATATCCGCCGTATCAATGGATTGGACGCCCTATTCATTGTGAGCCAAAATGCAGATTTTCCCGATTCAATTCGCCGATACGCTGAAACGCTTACCATGCGGGTTAACCCCCAACATCAATTACCAGTTTCAGTGGATTTATTGCATACTGCCAGACAATTTATTCAGGAATTAAACCAATGGATGGAGGACAAAATTGACTAATTTTTCACAAGCGCTTCGTTTTTATGGTACATCCTGGTGTTATACGTCCCGCCGGGCGCGTGCAGCCCTCGATGAATTGAAAATACCTTATGAATATATTGATATTGACACAGACATGGAAGGTCGCCGTTTTGTTGAACAGGTCAACAACGGCAACCGCAGTGTGCCAACCATTGTTTTCCCTGACGGTAGCATTTTAGTTGAGCCAACTGTCCAGCAACTCAAAGAGAAACTCGGGGTTGTTTAAAACCGCTATCCATTTTGAAAGAATAATCGAATTACCCGCAAAAACAGGTAAAACAACACACCCACCAGCAGTCCGCTGCCAACCATGATGAGCAGAAGGGGGGCTTTCCCCGCCTTTTCCAGTTGAACCTGTCTGGGTTTTTTCAAGCGTACTGCCAGCGATTCAACAAATACTGGACTGGGGTCAACCGGCTTAAATAGCAACGCCAAATCGCTTTCCAATCCTTCCAAAACCACAGGCGCCTGCATGATGCTCACTCCTCTTCCCTGTCCTCAGGGTATGCCACAATCCCAATGGTCCCGGGTCCGAGGTGGGCAGCAACCGGGATGGACAATTCGGTCACCACAATTTCGCGAATTTGCGGAAAAACCTTTCTTAACCTCTCGACCATGGCCTGAGCCGCTTCGGGCGCAGCCGCATGAACCACTGCCAGCGTTGCCATTTTATCTCCAACCCGCTGTTGAACCTGCTCAAGAACGCGATCCAGCGCTCGCTGGCGGGTGCGAACCTTTTCGGACATATTCAGCAGCCCCTCCCGCAACACGATTATCGGATTGATGCGTAAGAGAGAAGACAACGCTGTTTGCAGTTTGTTGATACGTCCGCTCAGATAGGCAAATTCCAGATTTTCCAGTGTAAAAATGACCGTGAGACGATCTCGTACACCCTCAAGGTGTTGGATGATTTTCGGTATCTCCCAACCTTTTTGACTGAGCAGGCGCGCTTCCCGGCACATAAAACCGAGTGCCGCTGATCCTGCGCCTGAATCAAAGGGATATACTTTGATTTCTCCGGCTATTTCATCCGCAGCCTGCTTGACTGCAGCGAAAGTACCGGATAATTTACTTGCCAGATGGATGGAAAGAACCTCTTCCCCTTTTTGGGCTATGGAACGATAAAATTCCATGATCTGATAGGGGGACGGAAGAGAAGTCTTTGGCGGGAACCGTTTCTCCCGGACCAGCTGGTAGAAATTTTTTGAGGTGACATCCCGGAATTGGAGATAGGTCTGGTCTCCCATAACGATGGACAGGGGGATGATCTTGATGTCGTATTTTTCTTCCCATCCTTCCGGCATATCCGCCGATCCATCCGTTACAATCTTAATCATTCTTCTCTCTCCTTAATTTGCAAATCCAATTCATCGCGTAAGGCAATTAACGTGCGATGATACAAACTTTTGATAGCGCCTTCACTCCTTCCCATAATTTGGGCAATTTCTTCGTTCGATAGCCGCTCAACAAACTTCAAAATAATCAACGTCTGACGGTCTTCCGGTAATTTTTGTAAAACTTTGATCAAATGTTCAATCTCTTGCCCTTTGACCAGTGCACTCTCCGGATGTTCACCACCGTGTCGAATCGTGTAGGCGTGGTCCTCCAGTGGCACCTCTTTCCGCCGTTTGTTATCCCGGTGCCAGTTCGCCACCAGATTGTGAGCAATCCGATACAGCCATGCCGAAAACGGCAGTCCACGATTACGATAATTATGGATGTGATTCATGGCGCGAAAGAAGACTTTTTCGGTCAGATCTTCCGCATCATGCACACTGCCAGTTCGGTAGTAGATGTAGTTATAAATACGTTTGACGTACCTTTGGTAAAGAACGCTGAAGGCTTCCTGGCTGCCTTCCGATGCAAGGCTGATGACTTCGGTGTCGCTTAATTCTTCCACGGTGTCATCCCTGCCCAATTTTTACGCGCATTAAATAAACCCCAAACCTCGATTGAGGTTACACCATTGACCATTAACCTCAATCTCCAACATCGCCAACCTTTAAACATTTTTTATTTCCAAATATTATTATACAAAAATTCGATGGTCTGGAATCTATCGAACTTCTTTTGCGCGCCGAACCGCTGCAAAGGCATCAACAATTCCATAACCAATTCCCTGCACCGGACGGGTAACCGCATTCACACATTCAGGTAATACCCCTTGATAGGGCTGGGCAGTATCAAAGATGATGTGGCGGGTCAAATCCACATTTCCGATTAACGCCGGATTTGCCGACCACATCAACGCCACCACTCCGGCAAGATGGGGTCCAGCCATCGAGGTACCGCTTGCCATCTCGTAACTGGAATTAGGGTAGGAAGAGAAAATTTCCTCGCCCGGAGCTAAAATCTCCGCCTTCAACCGTTGACTACCATCCACAATTACCGGCCCAATACTGCTAAAACCGGCAAGGTCTCCATTTCGGTTGACCGCTCCAACCGTCAGCACCTCCTCATATATTGCCGGCGGTGCATCTACACTCCCGCAGCCGGAATAGCCGGAATTGCCGGCAGAAACTACTACGAAGACCCCCGCAGCTTCAAGCGCCCGCACAGCCGGTAAAAACACCGCCGCATCGCAGCCTTCCACTTCTGGACAGCCCCACGAATTATTGAAAATGTGAGCGCCTAACTCCGGTCTGCCATCCGTGAATGGATTACCACCTTGTGGAAAAGGCGCAAACAAAAATTGCCAGCACTCCAAATAAACGGCAGGATTGCCTAAATTACGCGCCAGGTTAACGCAGCCAATCCACTCGGCATCTGGCGCAACTCCCACATCTTTCCCAAGAATGGTACCGAGCGTGTGAGTGCCATGACCGCTGGTATCCGTTGGGATAGGATTGCCGGACCAGACATCCAGCCAGTGATAATTGTGATCACCGTTCTTCCCGCGGTACTGATCATATAATTGGGGATGTTTCCAATCCGCCCCCGAATCGGCCAAACCGATCACAATGCCAGCCCCGCGCGCCCCCAATTCACTCCATACTTCCGGCGCACGGATCATCTTCAAATTCCAATCTTGATCGGGTTGAACCTCTTGAATATTGCCTTTAACCGCTGGCAGAGGTTGGCTCAAGGGACGCAGGTGTGGACTGGGTAAGACACGTTCCACTGCAGGATGACTGGTCAGCCAAAACTTAATCAGCGGTCCACCGTTGACTTCCATCGCATTGACCAGATAATACCCCCGGTAGTCAATCCTCAAACGATCCAATTGATTTCGGATATCCGACTGCGTCCTTTCGGAATTTTCTACCAGCATCTGGTAAACAATCTTTCGTCGTTCTATCGGATCCAACGGCAGCGGTTGTTGATCAAAATTGATCTGTTCTCGAAAGATGACAAACAGCTGCTCCCCGTAAAAGCCGGGTTGACCGAGGATAATATACACCGCCAGACCAACCACCCATATCAAAGCAGCCGCAAAATAACCCCGATTGCTGGATAGCGTCAGAGCCCTGAGTTTTCGGATAAATACAACGCCAGCAATCCCAGCCGCCAACAACAGAATACCATGCAGGAATGCCATCCTCACCGCAAACCCCATCAATTCACCGGCTGTCGAGGTGATAACCAGCATCAACTCGTCGCCATCAATGAAAATCAATGGAAGAGCGATGGCTGCCCCAACATACAAAGCCACACCCCCGCGGCGCAATGAAGTAACAGCGTTTTCCATCACAGAGTGAATTACTGCTGCCCCAATTGCACTGATTATCAAAGGCAAAGTCAAACTGAATTGATATCCAACCAACGGCAGACAAGTACTCAAAATCAAACCCGCTGAAACCACAAAGAGGATCTTTATGAAAAGCGTATGAAAATTAGCAGTAGAATGAGCGGAGCGGGATTTGGCGACAAACAAATCTAATGACAAAGCCATTAACCAGCCCAACAATGCCCCAATGGTTAATCCCAAAATCAAGTCCAGCAGTGAGCCAAAGGCTCCCCATAAAACATATGGAATCCATGCCAGGCCAATAATCAGCCAGAGAATTGCAAATAAGGATGGGAAACGAGTCTTAATATCCGAATCGGTGGAAGGATAACGGGAAAGAATTCTCAAACCGATCCAGATCACAATTCCCAACGAGCCAATCACTATCCACGCAGCCGTCTGAAAATCGGTCAGGAACAACCACCTCGCCGGTAGCATTAAAAGCCCGGCAACAGTCGGTAAAAACAACGCCCGATAGAAACTGCGTTGAATTCCCGGCAGCCAGGCCAGCAACGCCAATGGCAAAGCAACCAAAATGAGATACCCCATTCCTGCCCAACCACGCCCATCGGGCAGCCCCAACGAGCCCTCAAACAACAAGTTTTCGAACAGCCAAATTCCCACCAGGGCAATCAGACTGATTGCCCCCAACCAGATGAGAAAGAAGACAAAGAGAGCCGTCTGAAGACAGCCCCCATTGTGAGTCAGGCCAAGATCATTGGAAGAAGTATCGGGAAAATTCTCAACCGAATTATCCATGTTGATTTTTAATCATCAAGCCGAATAACAAACTGTCCATTTTTGTAAAGTAATTGATCATCTACCCAAATCTCGCCTCCGTCCCTCAAGTCACAGATCATATCCCAGTGAACGGCGGATTGATTTTGCCCGCCGGTTTCCGGGTAACTGGCACCCAGCGCCATATGAAAACTACCCCCAATCTTTTCATCAAATAAGATATTCCGCGAGAAACGGGTAATTCCTTCGTTAGTGCCAATCGCAAACTCACCCACATAACGCGCGCCTTCATCTGTATCCAGCGTTTTTAGCAAAAATTCCTCATTCTTTTCAGCGGTTGCTTTGACCACTTTTCCTTTTTCAAACCACAATCGCACCCCACTGACTTCTCGTCCGCCATAAATTGCCGGATAAGAAAAATAAACCTGCCCCTCAATACTGTTCTCTACCGGACCAGTAAACACTTCGCCGTCCGGCACGTTCTCATGGCAGTCACAGTTGATAAATCGCCGTCCACTAATCTTCAAACGCAAGTCAGTTTCTCTGCCAATCACCCGCACTTCCTCTTTGCCCTTCAACCATTCCACAATTTTTTGCTGACGGGCTGATACTTTCTTCCAGTACCCCACCGGATCATTTTGGTCCGGCATCATTGCATGAAAAACAAAATCGGAGTACTCTTCCAAACTCATTTCGGCATCCTGTGCATGGGCATTGGTTGGGAATTGAGCCAGAGTCCAGCGGAATTCTTTGCGTGCTGCCCTTTCGAGATAAGTCTTGAAGATGGGTTGCTGAGCCTGAGATGCAATCACCATTTTCTGCGGGTCCACATTGCTCAACGCTCTTGTGTTTTCATCTCCCAGTATGTTAATCGAACAATCATAGGTTTCAATCATCAACTTGCGCGGCGGGTCAATAAATTTCAATTGATCTTCGTTAGCCGTCTTGTAAAAAATTTCGGTTGCCTGGGGAAAGGTAGGAGTCAAATAGGGATATCCGCCCGCCTCCAACACTTTTTTATAAATTGCCAGCAATAACGGTTGAGCGATCACCCCACCACGGATCCAAACCTTGTTACTCGGCTGAACAGCCACCGAATAATTGACCAGCATATCCGCTAATTTTTCTAATCTTGGATCTGTCATCGGGATTCACCTCACTTGGGAAATTAACCACCACGCGCTCGACTGATTTTACCACCAACTGACTTGTCGGATTGTTGCCTAAGGTATAAACTATTAAAGCACCAACCCCTTAACAGAGGATTCCATGACTGTAATTGAATTCAACTGGAACAGCGACCATCAGATTACTTATTATGGGATTGAATGGAAACCAGATCAATCTCCTTGCGGTGTGATCATCCTTGTTCACGGTTTGGGTGAACACAGCGGCAGATACCAACACGTTGCCCAACTGCTTAACCAGCACGGTTATGCTGTGATTGCCTCCGACCACGCCGGACACGGACAGACCGGCGGCAAACGCGGTCATGTGGATTCCTATGAATGTTTCTTTGAGGAGTTAGACACACTCCTGAGCCGCAGCAGGCAAAATTATCCCGACCTTCCAATCTTTTTGTACGGACATTCCTTGGGCGGTAGTATCGTACTGGCTTATTTGCTTAAGCGCGCTCCCAACGTTGCCGGTGCCATTGTGACCTCGCCCGGCATCAAACTTGTTTCAGATCCCGGCGTTATGCTTGTGTTTGGAAAAATTCTCAACCGGCTGGTGCCTTCTACGGCCTTGAATAATGGTTTGAAACTGGAAGGACTTTCCAAAGACCCAAAAGTCATACAGGCTTACAAAAGCGATCCCCTTGTTCACCCATGGATCTCAGCCCGGCTGGCTATTCAGTTAATTGAAACCGGTGAGTGGATTCGAGAAAATGGAGAACAGATTCAAGTTCCTGTGCTCTTACTACATGGCAATGCTGACCAGTTAACCGCTGTAGAAGGATCGCGTGAACTGGCAGAAAAAAACCGGAAATATGTTACCTACATCGAATGGGAAGGGGGCTATCATGAATTACACAACGAACCGGATAAGGAACAAGTTTTTCAAGTCATCCTGAAGTGGCTGGAAGAGCAGGTTCCCGTCCATTCTCAATAATCGGTTACAACTTTCACCCCACTTCAGGATAAATGGACTTGACCCGGCTATCCCTGCGGGCTACAATAATCATGGACGCGGTGCACCGAAAGGGCACGACTGCACTGCAATTTAACAATCTAATCAACGGAAAAAGAGGAGAGTGTCAATGGCTGATTATTTGATTCGTGGCGCTTTGAAGGATATTGATCCTGCCGTTTTCGACCTGATTCAAATTGAAACGGAGCGCCAGTTTCGCAAGCTAATCCTCATCCCCAGTGAAAGCACCGCCCCGCTGGCTGTTCGGGAAGCCTTGGGTTCCGTTTTTCAGAACTTGTATGCCGAGGGCTACCCCGACGAAGAAACTCGCTGGATGAGCGAGGATGAGATTCTTGATTATACCGCTCGCCTTTCCCACTACCGACGCTATTCCGACCCTCGTTACTACAAAGGCGTTGAATACGCCGATATAATTGAATCGCTCGCCCGCCGCCGCTGTGCGGAAGTATTTGCTACCCCGCGGGCACCTGCCGATCAATTGTTTGTGAATGTCCAGCCCCTCTCCGGCGCACCCGCCAACAATGCAGTCTATCATGCCCTGCTTAATCCCGGCGACACCATTCTGGGCATGAACCTGTTACACGGCGGTCATCTTACCCACGGATCATCCGTCAATCGTTCCGGCAAACTCTACAATGTCATTCATTACAATGTCAATCCGCAGACCGAACAGATTGACTACGAAGCAGTAGAAGCCCTGGCTCTGGAACACAAACCCAAAATTATCATTGCTGGTTATTCATCCTATCCATGGGTGCCGGATTGGTCACGCTTTCGAGCGATTGCAGATTCCGTCGGGGCAATTTTACTGGCCGATGTATCCCACATTGCCGGCTTGATTGCCGGTGGTGCAATTCCCTCACCGGTGGGTATTGCTCAGATTGTTACCTTTACTACCCATAAAACATTAATGGGACCACGCAGTGCCGTCATCCTGACCCATGATAGCAGCCTGGCCCGTAAAATTGATCGGGCTGTCTTCCCCGGCGAACAGGGTGGGCCGCACATGCACGCTATTGCTGCACTGGCAACAGCGCTCAAAATTGCCCAAACCGATTCCTTCCGCCAATTACAACACCAGATTGTTAAGAACTGCCAGGCACTCACCCAACGGCTGATGGAGCGTGGATTGCGAATTCCCTATGGCGGTAGCAATACCCATTTAGGGAATGTGGACTGTAAAACAATTGTGGGGAATGACGGTACACCTCTTTCCGGTGATTTAGCTGCCAGAATTTTGGATATTGCCGGAATTGTGCTTAACCGCAACACCATTCCGGGTGACAAAACTGCGCTGAATGCTTCAGGCATTCGCTATGGTACGCCATGGGTTACCCAGCGTGGTTTGAAAGAAACTGAAATGGTTGAAATTGCGGATATCATGGCCGATGTCCTTTTGGCAACTCATCCCTATTCACTCGAAACCCGCAAAGGGGATGCCATCCGGGCAAAGGTCAATTTTGATGTATTGGAAAATGCCAAAATCCGCGTGCGCACCTTAGCGGAAAAGGCAGGTATGGATCTCGAAACCAGCAAGCATGGCTATCCGCACTTCTTCTTCATAGATGATCAACCCGAAAATAAGCAGGGTTGGACAGCCTATAAACTGAATGGGCGTGGTATCCGCACCTTTATCAATTATGTCTTTACAGCAGATAGTGAAGATTTGAAAACGGGGCAATCCCAGGCCACCTCCCTGATTACGCCACACGGCGAAGTACAGGGTATCCTTACCTGTGTGGACGCCGAACACTTCCGCTTCAGCCTGCCGGCTGAAAAAGCCGGGCTGGCAGCCACATGGCTGCGAGACCTCTCGGATGGTTATGTAAAATTTGACGAGGACCTGCTCCGTCGCACGCCCGGCCCAATCTATGTGACTGAAGATGCCGAAGGTGCCATAACCTCAGCCCTGGAATTTGAGGATGGCAGCCGGAAACCGTATTTCATTGGGATCAAGCCTGAAACTCAGGGCACCCCTTTGCCTGCTTTCCAATGGGAGGACAAAGAAACCGACCAACTCCGCCGAACGCCGCTCTACGAAGCGCATAAGCAATTAGGAGCCAAATTGATACCTTTCGCCGGCTGGGAAATGCCGGTCTGGTACACATCGGTAGTTGAGGAACATCTGGCAACCCGCCAGGCTGCCGGGTTATTTGATGTTGCTCATATGGGCGTTTATCAGGCTGAAGGCCCCGATGCCGGTGTGTTCCTGGATGGAGTATGCGGAAACGACATTTCGGCTCTGGAGGTTGGCGAATCCTGTTATACGCATTTTCTGGATCCAAATGCCAATGTAATTGACGACCTGCTGGTTTACCGCCGCTCCGCCCAAAAATACCTGATCGTGGTCAATGCTGCCAATGATGATAAAGACTGGGCATGGCTGAACGCCGTCCGCAACGGTGAAGTCATGGTGGACCGCCAACGCCCATGGGCACGCGCCTTTGGCCGCAACGTCATCCTCCGCAATCTCCGTGATCCTAAAGAGGGGCAGGATATGCGCGTGGACATTGCCTTGCAGGGGCCAAAATCGCGCGAGATTTTACTGGCACTTGGAACCGATGCCGAAACCCGTCGCCGCATCATGGCACTAAAACGCACAGAGTTGTGCGAAGCGGTGGTCGGCGGAATGGATCTCGTTGTTTCACGCACTGGCTACACCGGTGAAAAGATGGCATTTGAACTATTCGTACATCCAGATCAGGCTGTTCAGCTCTGGCAAGCCTTACTGGAAGCCGGAAAACCCCTCGGCTTAAAACCCTGCGGGTTAGGCGCTCGCGATTCATTGCGTACCGAGGCTGGTTTACCCCTTTACGGACACGAGATGGGCGGTCAGTTAAACTTGGGCGTAGCCGAGGCCGGTTTTGGCAGTTATGTCAAAACTTATAAACCGTGGTTTATTGGCCGCGAGGCTTTTCTGGAACGCGAGAAAACCCGCAACAGCGTGGTGATACGCTTCCGCTTCACGGAAAAAGGTGTGCGCATGGCTCACCTTGGTGATCCGGTGATTGACCGCAAAGGCCGCACCATTGGTGTAGTCACCAGCTGCGCCATCGATTCGGAAGGATTTCTGACCGGCCAGGCTTTGGTGGAAATCAAATCCTCCGAAGAGGGTACCCCATTGTTTATTTACCAATCTGCTCCCACCAGCGCCGGAAAACCGCCTGCCGAGTTAAAAACCGGAGATCGGGTGTTGCTTCCCAGCGCGGCTGTAATTATCAGCCGCTTCCCGAAATAGTGTCGCTCACAAGGTGTACCGGATTTTCCAGTACACCTTGTGATTTTTATCAGGAAATCAACCAAAACCTACCTGCCCATTCCAACCCATCAAAAAGGAGAGTGAAAATATGCAGACCCTTTGGGATCACCGCTATGCCCAGCGAATGCAACGCATAAAGGCTTCAGCCATCCGAGAGTTGCTCAAACTTACTGAACAGCCCGATGTAATTTCATTTGCTGGCGGTCTTCCCGCCCCAGAGGTGTTCCCCATTGAAGAGTTCAAAGAAGCCTGTATTCGGGTTCTCAAAGAGCAGGGGGATTTTGCCCTGCAGTACGGTTCAACCGAGGGTTACCTGCCCCTGCGAGAAATGATTGCCCGCCACACTACTCGTTACGGTATCCAAATTTCCCCCGAGAATGTGATGATCACCTCCGGCTCTCAACAGGCATTAGACCTGATCGGCAAGGTTTTCATCAATCGCGGCGACAGAATTTTGGTCGAGTCACCCACCTACCTCGGTGCATTGCAGGCATGGAATACTTATGGTGCAGAATATGTTACCGTGCGGACCGATGATGACGGTATGGTCACTGAAGACATTGAAGGCGCGTTAAGAGCAGGTCCCAAATTCATCTACGTACTCCCAAACTTCCAGAATCCGATGGGGGTTACCATATCACAGGAACGACGCGAACAACTGGTCGAAATGGCGGACCGTTACGGCGTGCCGATTGTCGAGGATGACCCATATGGTCAATTGCGTTTTGAAGGTAAGCATCTGCCCGCTGTTGAGGTGATTGATGCCCGCACTCGGGTTCAGAACGGTCATTACACCGGCAATGTGATTTACCTGAGTACGTTCTCAAAAATCCTTGCACCCGGAATTCGTCTGGCATGGATCATTGCTCCTCCGGAGGTCATTCGCAAGCTGGTGCTGGCAAAACAGGGCACCGATTTGCACACCGCCACATTCAATCAGGTTGTGGCCTACGAAGTTGGCCGCCACGGTTTTCTAGATCAACATGTCAAGAAAATCTGTCAGGTTTATAAGGAACGCCGGGACGTCATGCTGGAAGCCCTCGAAGAACACATGCCCGAAGGTGTAACCTGGACTCACCCGCAAGGCGGATTGTTCCTCTGGCTGCGCTTACCCGAGCAGTGCGATGCCACTGAACTTTTCCCGGCTGCCGTAAAAAACAAGGTGGCCTATGTCCCCGGTGAAAGCTTCCACCCCAATGGCGGTGGTAAAAACACTATGCGCCTGAATTTCTCTTACCCGACTCCTGAAAAAATCAACGAGGGAATCGCTCGCCTGGGTAAAATGCTCAAAGAAGAAATTTGCGCCAACCAAAAAGTTTTTCGGGGCATTTAATTTCCTGAGCAGCTCATCACAACCTGAATCAAAAACGAGCCTTCGCGCAGGCTCGTTTTTGATTCAGGCACAACTGAAGCAAACCTCATCCCGTCTTTCGCCAGATTTTGAAGTCCCGCAAAATAGAACCCCCAATAAACTCCCTTAAAATTGAATTGTCTGGAATCAAGTCCATATCCAGCGGCAGGAACCACTCGATAAATGCCAGCAATCGTTTTGCTTCAATATACTCCGCTGTGCCATAAGGGACCTGTCTGAGCAGAGGTTCAACCAGCCGCTTGAGCGCCGATAGCTCATAAACCAGTGCAGAGTTGAAAATTTCATCCGCATTTTCTTGAAAAGGAAAAATGTGATTCTTCTCCCCCCTGCGCACCGATTCCCAGCGTCCGATGGTCTCAAGAGCAGAATAACCCCGTTCTCGCGCATCCCGGACAATCCTTCGCAATAAGCGTGTATCGGTTGTAGAAATTCGATTATGACGATCCAGATTCAATTGGGTTAGACATGAAACATAAATACGGAAAGTCTGCCCGGTTGGGACATTGGGTAAAAGGCGCGGATTCAAACCGTGAATTCCTTCTAAAATAACCAGCTGGTCTTTCTCCAGCCGGACAATTTCCCCTGGATGACTTTTACCCTCGCGAAAATCAAAGCGAGGTAATTGAACTTCTTCTCCTTGTATCAACCTGGTCAGGTCTTTTTCCAACCGGCGAACATCCAGTGCTTCCAGGGCTTCAAAATCGTAATCCCCATTTGCGTCGCGCGGTGTCAACTCTCGATCCACAAAGTAATTATCCATTTCTAAGGCGAACGGTGATAAACCGTACGCCAACAATTGGACAGAGAGCCGTTTGGCAAAGGTTGTCTTTCCCGAGGAGGATGGACCGGCAATCAGAATAATGCGGGTTTGATTGGCGCGTCGGACAATTTCCCGGGCAATTTCGGCAATTTTCTGTTCATGCAGTGCTTCGGAAACCAGGATAATCTCGCGGATGCGATCAGCAGAAATTGCATCATTCAAAGCGCCCACGCTGTCAATTCCAAGATGAGCCAACCATGCTCCGTATTGTTTAAAGGTCTTCAGGAGGATTGAAAAATCCGGCAAAGGCAGCAATTCTCTCGGCGCATGACGGCGGGGATATTGTAGGATAAAACCTTCATCCATTGCTTTAAGACCAAACCAGCGCAGGTACCCGGTTGAGGGAACCATGTAGCCGTGATGATAATCGCGGTGGGAACCCAGTTGATACAGAACCAGGGTCTCGCGATGCCGGTATCTTAATAAACGGACTTTATCCTGATGCCCTTTGGTTTCAAAATATTGAACGGCCTCTTTGAGCGGCACGGTCAAACGCTCAAATGGCAAATCTTGTTCCACCAATTCCCGCATTCGGGATTCCAAACGCTTTAATTCCCCCTCGCTGAGCGGATCTCTTCCTCCTACCTGACAGTAATAACCACCAGAAGTGACCGAATGATCCACCGTTAAAACTGCGTCCGGGAAAAGTTCCTCAAAGGCTGCTTCCAGCAGAAAGGTGAGTGAACGCCGATAGATGCGCGCACCGTCTGCACTGGCCATCGTGAGCGGGATAACCTTCGATTCGATAGTAATCGGGTAGGTCAATTCCCGCAATTCATGATTGACAATTGCTCCGACAATCAGAGGATTATCCCATTCTGGTAATGCCTTCAGAAATTCACCCACAGGGGTATTGCGTTTCCCCTGCAACACCCTGCCATCCGGCAGGTGAACTTCAACCTCGTCGCGTGGTTTTATAAAATGGATTGGAGATTTTGCAGGATCGCTCATCTTTGCTTCAGATTACTCCGTGAAAGATGTTTCAAGGATAAAAACCAGTATATACCATCCTGGTATCTAGCCGTATGGAGATTGACGTGTTGTTCTCTTCAAAGTAACCGACAAATCTGCAAGGGCTTTGGTCGCTCAAAGCCCTTGCAGGAAAATCAGGTTTTTACGCAGAACCTTTACGGTTTGAGCAGCTCAATCTGTGCGAAGTCATTTGCAGATAGAGTGCCGGGGTCTGCCTGACTGGGTAAATAAGTACTGCCCAACATCACTTCCTGACTGGTCTGGCTTTCCGCCGGCCAGATCAGGTCAATGATGCGGGTGTGATTGCGCCGACCGTCAGCCGGTGCACCACCAAACCGCCACTGAGCTGATTTCTGCTCTACATCCCGCACTCTCCAGACTCCGGCTGATGGATAACCTTCCTGTCCCAGCACGGCAACTGCAAAGCCCCATGTTGAGGGGTCACCGTTTCCAAATGAGGTACGCGGCACGCGCACCGTAACGGTGCGGGCAGCCGGATCAACCAGAATTTTCATGTTGATTTCGCTGGCTTGAACTGGCTCAAGTGTATCGCTCTTTGGAACCAAGACCTGGGGAGTCCATCCTTCCAACCACAGCGCATAATCCCAGCCGTTACCGCTGGACAGAGCTGCGTTCCGTCCGGGCAACAACAAACGCGCTCCCGTTCCACTTCCCGGGTCTTGATCAATGTAGATATCAATGGTTTGAATTGCTAAACCATTTGGAGAACCCCACGGATTCGGGATGGGGCCGTAAAAACCGATTCGGAAAATCAGATTATTATCATCATAAGAAACCCGGAAGGATTTAAGATCAAAGGCTTTGTTCTGAAAGACCGCATCCGTTGGATATGTGTAGGTACCGGGTCCGTAATCATCTCCTTCAGGGTCTTCAACTTCAAATAAAACGGTTGAAAGCCCCAAATCCGGAATCACGAACTGGGCTGGTCCTTTCTGCGGAAACAAGGCCTGATCCGTCCCAATACCAATAAAGAAGCGGTATTCATCTCCGGTTTCAAATTCACCCAGCAGAGCAAGGGGTACGGAAAGTTCCAATACACCAGCGTTTGAGGCCGCCGCTCCAATCGCTTCACCTTCTTCCCAACCTTCCTTACCGGCCTTGAAAAGGGTCAGGTCACGACCACCATTCCAGACCAGAGCATAACTGGCAGCCATTCCTAATAGACCAGGCTGCTCCGCCAGAGTGTACGGATAACTGGTTTTCATGCGTCGGTCCTGAAGGTAGATCACCACCGGCGTTTCCAACACCCGCGCCATTGCGCCGCCGCTGGCAGCATCAACTCGCAGGTAAAGATTATTTGCATCCAAAGCATAGGCAAAACCTGCCAGTTGACTGCTTTCAGCAGCCGGGTAATAAGCCGCCTTGTCCCACTCCTCAGCGCCAATGCTGCCGTCAACGAGCGGTGAAGAAATCCCTTGTAATGGTGTTTCGGCGCTGACCGGGCGGGCTTGAATGATGGGGACATCCACAAAGGTCGGTACCGGTTCACCTAAGGTTTCAAACACTTTACGCAGCAGTTCGCGGAAACCTCGATCAAAGTACTCATCCTGACCTGAATCCTGATCGGCTCCGTACCACCAAAACCAGTCCGAACCCTCCGCCAACAGCATGTAATCTAGTGCGGTTTCAATCTTCTCTGCCGGCGCCCGGCGTACTTTCGAAATATCGTACTTCGCCAGCACTTCCCTGGTCTGCCGCAGATATTCCCAGGCTGTATTTTCCTCTGCCTCGCCAATCCAGGTATCGTAATTCGGGCTGAACCATGCCCCCGGGAACAGGTCTTGTATCAGCTGCTGGTCGGGGAACTTCTGGATGTACTCGCTCGGTGTAATCGTGCGGATGGTTTCACTTTCAGAAAGCAGCTGGTAAAAAGTGCTCAGGAATTCAATGCCGTCATTTTCATAGTATTCCCAGGCGTTCTCTCCATCCAAAATGATTGAAACAACGTGAGGACCTTCAGCATTTTGTTCTTTCAATTTGGCACGGATATTTTCAAGGCGTTGAATCAAGTCCTTTGCAGCAGCCGTACCAGAAACACCCGAATAAGTAAATCCAATTTTGTCCGAAAGAACCCCATCACGGAAGAACACGGCCAATTTATCACCAGATTGATTGGTCACATAGTATGGGCGATAAAGATCATCCGGCTGATTGACCGTTTCCTTACTATCGCGGGTAAAAGCTTCCAATCCCAGCGACTTAGCCAGCACGGGTTCACCGGTTGCCATCCATGAATAACCGGCCCGCAAAACAAATGGCACCATAATCTGCGCCACTGCCCCCTCACCCGGCCACAATCCGCGCGGGGATTGACCGAAATTCGATTGGTACAAAGTAACGCTGCGTTGCAGGTGGGTAAGCGCATCCTGCGGGTAGGAGAACTTTTGCGGTAAATCCGAGCCAGGGTTACCTTTGGCCTGTATATTGGTATCAATGAGCAAGGGTAAAATAGGGTGAGCGTAAGGGGTGGTGGTAACCTCAATCTGCCCGGCCTCCTGCAACTGCCGATGCAGCGGGACGATTTCCGCCATCACCCGCCGCACTTCCTGAAAGAGAATGTCTTTATCCTCTTCACTGAAGTTTTGACCTTTTTCAACCAATTCTTTCAGCGGGGGTTGATTTAGGAACATCGGGTCAAACCACACCAGATTCCACCAGATCTGCAGATCGCGGAAATCCTGTTCTGTGAAAGTATTTAAGGCATTTTGAATGGCTTCGGCATCCGTACCGCCGCGTTTTTCTAATAATTCTTTGTAGCGCGGGTAACGCCCGATCAATTTATCCCAATTGGCATCAAAGAAACGCTGCAGAATAAAAAGTTTATCCTCATCGGTTAACTGGCTTGCCGGTTTCTCCGTTTTCACCCAGTACAAATCCTTGGCACCATTGTTGACGAAATCCTCCAGCTGACGCAACAATACCGGTGTGAGATTGAAGGTGACATGTACATTGGGATATTGGGAAACCAGATACGCCATATCATAGTAATCTTTTGTGGCATGAACCCGTACCCAGGGGCGGGTATAAACCCCGTTTTCATCCTTGTAATAGAGAGGCTGGTGCTGATGCCACATCAAATTGAGGTAAAGCACATCCTCAACAGCCGGCTCCAATACCGGCGTTGGGGTTGGCTTCATCGGTTCAGTTGTATTGACAATCACCGGTTCGGTTGGCACAACCGGGGTCACGGTTTGGGTCTGGCATGCTGAAACTGCCAAAACCAGTACCAGAGCAATCAAAATCAAACGGTGAGCTGTTTTCATCTTCTTATACTCCTTCCAATTCAATTTATCGTTTTGCCAGAGCGGGATCATAAATTTGCAAACCGCTCAATGCAGTTCCAATCCAGAGTCTTCCCATTGGATCAAAGGCGAATGTCAAGGGTTCGCCTCCATTAAAACCAGAATTATTGTCTCGATAAACAATCCATTGATCGTTGCCGTCAAAGCGGCTGATCAATCCGCCCGGTTCGGTCGGGAAGCCGTGTCCAATCCAAAACCCGTTGCCCGGCTGCTCGATAATGCTATTCACCACGCTGGTAGGCAATCCAGAGCTGCCTAAACGGTAAAAGAGCCATTCTTCGCCTTCCCAACGTGCCACGCCACCCCCAATCGTAGAAATCCAAACCCGATTTTGGGCATCTACGATCAGGTCGGATACTCCGCCCCAACTCAAATCGCGGGCAGAAAAATCCCAACTTTCAAGTGCTTGTGTTGAAACCTCCAGGCGTGAAACGCCCTTTTGTGTGCCAAGCCACAAAAATTCCTGGCCATGGTCGGATTGAAATGCAAGTGCAAATATCCGCAGGTCAGCAAGGCCACCAACTAATGGACTATACGAAGATAATTGCTGTCCATCCCAGCGATATAAGCCGCTCAGACTCCCCACCCACAAATTTCCCTCTCCATCTTCAACCAGCGCGCGCACGCGAACTTCTTCTACCCCAAACGCATCTTCTGAAATTTGTACCCACCGATCCTCGCACAGGCAACTTACACCCCTATCGCTGCCAAACCACAGATTTCCCCTCTGATCTTCGTAAACTACCCGCACACTTTCATCAAGAATGCCTGAATTTTGGCGGTTGTAAACCCGGCTATCCTCCCCCCAGGGCGACCCTTGCGTAACATGCCATAGCGCAGCGCCTTGAGCAGTGGCAATCATCATATCCCCATTCGATCGCAGATATAAATCATAAATCGTATTGGAAGGCAATGGCGCAGTTTGCGCCATCAAATGCTGCCAACCCCGCCGCAGCAAAGCCTGATCATATTCGTAAGTAACTTTCCCAATGACAATCAATCCCGTAAAGCCGATAATCAACCACCAGAACACTCTTGGCGGTTTTGGGAACATTTCCTCCAGATAATCCCAATAACTTTCTTTCTCGAGAATCCAGGTATATCCCCACCTCAAAAATCCAGATGCACTTAAACAAAGCGCCGGAATAACGATCAAGGAATATTGCGGCCACTTGGTCGGGTAGATCAACAAGATGATAAACTGTACAAGGAACCACCCCGGCAACCACGGTTCTTTACGGCCGTAAAAGTAAAGCCCAACCGCCCCGGCCCAAAAGATAAATTCATCCAATGTGAGGAAAAAGAAAACGCGTGGATGCCACGGCAAGGCAGTCGCCACCCAGATGACCGGCTGCCACCATGGGTAACCGGCGCGTGTGACATCCCCCCCTTCGGTATAAGCCTGATGAAAGGAAACAACCTCCAATATCCTGCGGAATGGCTCATTCCAGAAGTATGGATTTAGAATGAAGAAGGTTACCAAAACAACCCCCATCCAAACCATCATTTGCTGAATATTGACCTTCTTTCGAAATTGCCAAAGCAGGAAAATAACGGGAATGAGCATCAATCCATATGGATATTTTCCCGCAATTGCTGCTCCCATTGCCGCTGCCGCAATCCAAAAAAATCCATAGGAGGCTTTTTGGGCTTCGTCTTCCAGGGATTTCCGAAGCAGTAAAACGGCTAACAGGGAAGCAAAAAGGGGAAAGGCTTCCAGATAAACTTGACTGGTGTACTTGATGGTATAAGAATGGAAGGTCAACAGAAATGCAGCCAGAGGGTCAAAAAGGGCAAGGATGAAGACCTGTAACACCCCAAAAAACGCACTGGTGGAGCGATTGAAGTAAAACTCAAAATCCGGATTGACATTTTCTCCCTTGATCAAAAATGGCAGGCTGTACATCAACTTGACCAGCGGGGGATGCTCTTTGTTTTGATCATAGTTGATGATTTCTGTCCAATCCCCCTGCCGAATCAGTTGAGCATAATCCCTGCCCGCCCGCATATAGACCGGCTCATCTGCATCCAGGGGTAATTGCCAGACTGCCCAGGCATGAATCAATCCAGAAAGCGCCACAATCAGCGCAATCGTATGCCAGCGCTTCCACCACTTGGGCAAGGCACGTAAGGGAAAGTTGAGTAATTTTGCTAACATGACTGTTTGCTACCCCTATTTTGAAGAGGTAGTTTAATTTTCCGGTAGTTTCTCAAATTGATAAATCAATACATCACCCACCGGAACGGTATCCGGAAATTCAAACTCTTGCAAACTCCCATCTTGCTGTACCGACACGACCACCTCCACGATTTTACCTGTCAACGGCTGCAAGCGGTACCTGCCGGGGAGCAGTCCTTCCAATGTGCGAAAGGTTACCTTCTCTTGAGGTTGATTGCTCAAATTCAAAATCACCAGTACCTGTTCATTCTGGGTAACGCGCGCGTAGGATAAAACGGCAGCTGAAGAACAGGCGACTGGATAAAACTGCCCGCTTTGTAGCCCTTCGGACTGCGAACGGATGCGCAGCAGGTTCATATAAAAGCGCAGCAGCGAACTTGAATCTTGCAATTGATTCTGAACATTTTTCTCGGCATAATCGGGCTTTGGGAACAGCCACGGCGTGCCGCTGGTAAATCCCGCCTTTGATTCTGCCGACCAGTGCATGGGAGTTCGAATATTCCGATGATCTCCCTGTCCCGTAAGACCAATTTCTTCACCGTAGTAAACAAATGGCACACCCGGGCTGGTCAGGTATACTGCAGCAGCAATGCGGGCTTTGCTTTCATCCTGCATGAGAACAGTCATGACCCGGTCTTGATCATGATTGCTCAAAAAAATACCCATACTGCCCGGTGGGAATAACCGCGTTTCAAAAGTCAGCGTATTGTTAAGCGAAGTGGCATTCCGATTGTTGACATTACTCAAAATTGAACGCGCCAGATCAAAATTGAACACCACATCCATCTCTTGATTGCGAAGATAGCGCACCGCCTCAAAACTGTTTGACCATACCTCTCCCACCGTTATTGCCTGCGGATTGATAGACTTGTAATACCTGTAGAAATCCGCAAACCATTGATGGGTCGAGTCGGTATTCTCCTGATCGTTACCCTCTTCAATGAGGTGCTTGGCAGCATCAATGCGGAAACCGTCCACGCCCGCCTCTTCCAGCCAGAAGCGGGCAATTTGATAAATTTCCTGCGTTACAGCCGGGTTTTCCAGATTCAAGTCCGGCATTTGATCCCAGAAAAGGGCATAGTAATATTTGCCATTGGCAGCGCGGTGCCAAACCTTTTGTCCTTCTGGGCCAGTGTAACCTGGATTTTCATCCTGCCAGATGTAATAGTCGTGATAGGGTGATTGCGGGTCCAGAGCCTGTTGGAACCACGGGTGCCGGGTTGAGGTATGATTGATCACCAGATCAATAATCACACGCATTCCGCGCTGGTGAGCCGCATCTATCAAATCCTTGAAATCATCCAAAGTGCCATAGTCAGGGTTAACCTGATAATAATCTGTAACATCATAGCCATGATAAGACGGCGATGGATGAATAGGCATCAACCACAACGCGTTAATTCCTAAATCATTCTCTGTTTTCGGATTGCCATCATTCAAATAGTCCAGTTTCTGAACCAATCCTCGAAAATCGCCAATCCCATCCCCATCCGAGTCGTAAAAACTACGAACAAAAATCTGATAGAAAACCGCCGTTTTCCACCAATCCACCTCTTCCAGCACCTTATCGGTAGGTGTTTGGTTCGATTGCAAGGGAAGCGGGGTGATTGCACTCTCGGCTGCCCTGTCTGATAAGCCAGCACAGGAACTGATGAGAAAGAGGACAATCAAAAATACAAAAATCCGTTTGAGTTGAATTGAAATCATTGCAATCTTGAAAGAATAGCGCCACTCAACGCCGGAATTGTAACCTTGCTGGTTTGCCCTTCAAGGATCACCTCACAGCCGCTCCCCGTTTCTACCTGCATGATCCAGTGACCTATTAGCCATTGTGTCTGCCGGGTAGCAGAAAGATTGATCACGGTTGTAAGCCGTTCTTCCTCGAATTCTCTCTCCAAAACAAGGATGGCCTCGTTGCAATCCTGCACCTTGCAGGTTCCTCTGCGGAGAGCAGCAAATTGTTTCCTAACCCGAATCAACTGACCATAAAACTTCAGCAAGTCTTTGTCCTGCTCCTCTCCCCACAACATGGGCGACCGGGATTCCTCCGGTATGCCGCGTCCGTTCTGACGTACATCCCGCTGCTGCGATAACCCAGCCTCTGTACCGTAGTAGATTACCGGTGGACCCACAAGACTGAACTGCAGGAGTGCCGCCAGCTTGAGACGACGCTGGTCGTTTCCTGCTGCCCAAAGGAAGCGATTCATGTCATGATTATCCAGAAACGAAGGGCGCGAAAAATCTTGCGGGAAATACGCATGGTGTCGTTCCAGAAAAGAAGCCAGTTTTACCCCATCCCAGCGTCCAAACGCCAGCGACTGACGCAAACCCTCCAGCAGAATAAAATCCAACGCTCCGTCCAGTTGACCGGCAAAAGTCAGTTGGACATCAGAAGGATCCACAATTTCTCCAAATGTCCAGCAATCGGCTTTGGCTTGCCGGGTAACCTTGCGGAACTCTGCCCAAAAATCCGCAGCCGGTCCAATGGCGTAATCTACCCGAAAGCCGTCCACACCAAATTCCAGCCAGTATCTGGCGGCATCCAGCACATATTGACGCGCTGCCGGGTGGCGCAAATTCAATTTTGGCAGGCTTGTCACCCCAAAAAAGGTCTCGTAGTCATCGGGATAACGACGAAAGTTGAACCACTGGCGATAAGGACTGGCAGGGTCAGAAACAGCCTGCTGAAAATAGGGGTGCATGTTAGAGATATGATTGGGAACAAAATCCATCAACACCCGAATGCCCCTCCGGTGGGCTTCATCGAGCAATTCTTTGAAGTCCTTTTTACTGCCCAGGCGAGGTTCAATCTCAAAAAAATCGGTGGCATCATAGCCGTGGTGGCTTGGGCTGGGAAAAACAGGCGTCAGCCAGAGCACATTGACGCCCAAATCAACCAGATAATCCAGTTGTTCGGTAATCCCTCGCAGCGTACCCCCATAAAAATCACTCAAAGAAGATGGATTGGGCCATGGTTGTTTCTTTCCCGGCGAAAAGCGATCCACGAATATCTCATACACCACCGCGTCTTTCGTCCAGACCGGGAGCGGATCGTCATCCACATAAAACCCAAAAATCTGACCCTGATCCGAAAGTTTCTCACCCCCATCTGCCATCTCAAAACCAAATTGATAACGCACCAGACTGCCGGTTGGAAAACCCGGCAAGACCGCTTCATAATAACTGAGGTAGCCCCACAGGATGGTATCCCATTCCGTATGAGTAAAAAACAGAGGAGCGGCAAATCCGTTCAAGGCTCTGCCCTGAGAGCCCTGCGGGTCACTTCCATCGGTTGTCCAGTATACCCAACCACGCCGCACAGGGTATTCCGGCCCAACGGATAAAATAAGTCTTACCGGTTGAGCGGGTAACGGATCCAGCGGTAATCGCCGAAAATTATGGCTGATTCCCGCCCGAATTCCATATACCCGCTCTCTCTTTAACTGTTCGGTTGCTAAAGTGCCAAAAATAAAATCGTCCACCCGCTTACCTTTTTTGAAATTGGTTTATCCTTTTACTCCGCCAACTGTTAATCCGGCTTCAAAGTAACGGTTCAAAGCCAGATAAACCAGCACCGTCGGGATAACCACGATGACCGCGCCGGCAGCAAATTGACCCCACGGCACCGAAACACTGTTTGCCAGTGAATATAACGCCGGTACAGCCAGTTTAACCGTATCCGGTGCCGGTACCAGCACTGAGGAAAAGATAAAGTCACCCCAGCCGGTCATGAAGGCCAGAATGGCAGTTACCGCCAAAGCAGGGCGAGCTAACGGCAGGGCAATCAGGAAGAAGGCCTGCACGGGAGTCGTGCCATCAATTTGGGCAGCCTCCTCCAGATCAATCGGTATGGTGTCAAAGTAACCCTTGAGATTCCACGTACAAAAAACCAGGGTTGCCGATGTGAAGGCCAGAATCAGACCCAGATGTTTGCCAAACAGACCAACTGCCGTCAACACCTGCGCAATGGCAACCAGTGAAAGGATGCCCGGGAACGTGGAGATCGCCAGCAAAAAGATGAGGAAAAATTCGCGCCCCTTGAAGCGAAAACGCGATAAAGCAAATGCCGCCGATGTGCACACCACCAGACTGAAAATTGTGGTGATGCTGGCCACCTTGAAACTGTTGGTGATCCAGGTCAGGTAGGGTCTTTCGAAAAGCATAAAGCGGTAGTTTTCAAAACTCCAATCCACCGGGAAGAACATTCCCGGCAGGCTGAGTGTATACAACCGACCTCCCGAGCGACCCGAAGCCAAAAGGGCAAACCAAACCGGGTAGAGCGCAAATATCACCGCAATCACTAAAAAGGTATATTGTAAAACACGAACGCCAACGGGGGTTCTCTTAATCATGATTCATACGCTCCTTTCGTGATGCGGGTAATTCGCAGGCTGTACAGGGTAGCCAGGAAAAGCATAATGAAGATCAGCACGGCAAATGCGGTAGCCCGCCCATAATTTTGTAGCTGATAAATCTGACGGTAGGCATATACCATCACAAACTCGGTTGCCCCCGGTGTATCCGCACCTGCAAGAGGACCGCCAGCGGTGATTGCATAGGCGGTACCAAACATTTGAAAAGCCGTGATCGAAGTCAACACGGTGGCAGGCAGAACCGCCGGACGAATTAACGGCAAGGTGATGCGCTGCAATTGCACCCACCAGTTCGCCCCATCCACCTCGGCAGCTTCATACAATTCAACCGGAATGGATTGGAGCGCGCCAAGAATCGCCACCATAAAGAAGGGGTAGGAAAACCACAGGTCCGCCAGAACCACCACACCAAAAGCGCTGACCGGATTTTGCAGCCAGATTGGGCCCTGGATTCCAATTTGAGAGAGCAATTGATTAATCGTACCCTGCTGGCGGAAGAAAAATTGCCAAACCAACGCCATCAGGATGGCGACCGAGGAAGCTCCCCAGGGTACAAACAAAGCCACCCTGAAAAATGTCTTACCTTTCAGTCTGGGATCATTCAAAATCAACGCCAGCGTCAATCCAAAAACGAACGTCAACGGCACCCGAATGGCAACAAATAGAATCGTGCGTAAGACAACGATAATAAATGGACCGGTCGTCATCAGCTGATTGAATGCAGCCCGAATAGATAACAACACGCCCAGTCCAATGACCAGCGCAATGGCAATCAGCCACACCCCTCCTGATGAGATCGGCCTCTCGATCTCTCGATCTAGTCTGCGGTTAACATATACCGCTCCAATCAGCGGGGTGAAAGCCAGTAAAATTTTACCCAGCGCAATCAAAGCTTCAGCCGAAAAGAGTTTACCCAACAGTGCCTGATAGTTGGCGAACAACGGTTCCGCTAAACGATATGGCTGCCCCAGTCCCCCTTGAGCATTTTGTCGAAATTGCGGCCAGCACAGAGGATCGAGGAGACCGGTAAGGAACACTTCACAGTCCGGTTTTGGGCGGAATTTATTCCGATTGGTAAATGAAATATAGGTGTTCAAAACAATGGGATATACATTGAACACCAGGATCCCCAACATGGTTGGAAAGAGAAAGAAAAAAATCGTTAGGCCCTTGCGAGTTCCCTTCCAGGTATTCATATCGGACTCCTCTATCCTGTTCCTAAAAAGGGGGAGAATTAAGAAGAGGGAGAGCCACACTTGCTGGCTCTCCCTGTTTACATCACAA
>NZ_JBRCOK010000030.1:0-9342 GCF_053501535.1 Bellilinea sp.
TTTCACCAGCCCGGCGGCCCTGCGGGTTCGTCTGGGTGAACTGGGTCTGGATGTGGACCTGGATGATGTCTTGCTGCCCGCCTCCCAATCACCGCTGGCGCAGCCGTTGGCGCTGCCGGGGGACGGTCGTCGGATTGGCAACCGCTGGTGCATTCAGCCGATGGAAGGCTGGGACGGCACTGCCGACGGCAAACCCAGCGAGCTGACCCTGCGCCGCTGGCAGCGGTTTGGAGAGAGCGGCGCCAAACTCATCTGGGGCGGTGAGGCGGTGGCGGTCTCTCCGCAGGGGCGTGCCAACCCCAACCAGTTGTTGATCCAGGATGCCAATCTGCGCGAGCTGGAGCGCCTGCGCCAGACGCTGGTGGCAGCCCATACCACCCGCTGGGGTGTAGAAGGTCTGCTGGTCGGCTTGCAGCTGACCCACTCCGGGCGTTTTGCCCGCCCTGAGGGCCGGCCGCAGCCGGTCATCCTCTATCATCATCCCATTCTCGACCGCCGCCTGGGATTGGACTCGTCCTACCCGCTGATGACCGATGCTCAACTGGATGACCTTGTTGGGGATTTTGTACGGGCGGCGCGGCTGGCGCAGGCGGCCGGTTTTGACTTTGTGGACATCAAACACTGCCACGGCTATCTGCTGCATGAAATGCTCAGCGCGGTGGAGCGCCCCGGCGCTTATGGCGGAAGTCTGGAAAACCGCACCCGCTTCTTGCGCCAGGTGGTGAGCGGCATCCGCACCGAAGCACCCGGTTTGCTGATTGGGGTGCGCCTCTCGGCGTTTGATTTCATCCCCTTCAAACCCGCCGCGGACGGCGTTGGGCAGCCGGAAGCGTGGCCGGAGGGGAAGGAGTATCCCTATGCCTTCGGCGGAGATGGCAGCGGTACAGGAATTGATTTGGAGGAGGTCAATCAGTTTCTTGGACTGCTCGAATCGCTGGGGGTACAACTGGTCAACCTGAGCGCCGGCAGTCCTTATTACTGCCCGCACATTCAGCGGCCGGCGCTCTTTCCCCCGTCTGATGGTTACCTGCCCCCCGAAGATCCGCTGGTCGGGGTTGCCCGCCAGATTCGGGTAACCGCGGAACTCAAAGCGCGTCACCCGCGGCTGATTTTTGTGGGTTCGGCCTATTCCTACCTGCAGGAATGGCTGCCGCAGGTGGCCCAGTGGAATGTGCGCCGCGGCGGAGTGGATTTCGTCGGTATCGGACGGATGGCGCTGACTTATCCCGACTTGTGTGGGGATGTGTTGAGGGGTGTGTCTTTGCAGCGCAAACGAATTTGCCGAACGTTCAGCGACTGTACGACCGCCCCGCGGTTGGGACTGGTGAGCGGCTGTTACCCGCTGGATGACTTTTACAAAAGCCGTCCCGAAGCCGAACAGCTGGCGGCTGCCAAACGGAGACGACTGTGAAAACCGTCTGGCTGGTGAGCGAGGGGTTGTTTCACCCGCCGCTGGATGGGCGGCTGGCTCTGGGGCAGACGTTAAAGCGCAGCGGTGCATTTCAGGTTTTCCAGTGCCGCCGACTGGAGCAGCTCCCTGTGGATCTGAGCGGTGTTGCGGCGGTGGTGCTGTACCTTCACCGCCAGCAGGCAGAGGATACCGCGCTGCGCCGCCTGCTGGATTACGTCGCCAGGGGCGGGGGAGTGCTGGGGGTACATTCGGCAACGGCTTCTTTCAAAACCAGTCCGGCTTATTTTGAATTGCTCGGCGGACGATTCATCGGTCACGGCAGGGTGCAACCGTTGCAATTTCGTCCGCTGCGCGAGGATCTGTTTGGCGGGATGGCGGCCTTTTCGGTTAGAGATGAATTGTATCATCACGAATTTCAGCCAAATGTCGAGGTTCACTGGCTGGCATCTGCCGAAGGGGAGGAAGCCCCGGCGGTGTGGACCTACCGTTATGCCGCCGGGCGGGTATGTTATCTGCTGCCGGGTCATCTGGGCAGCAGTCTGCGCCATCCCGCCGTGCGGGAAATCATCCGGCGGGGGCTGAATTGGGTCGTTTCGCCCGCGGAGGAAAACCCCTCATGAAGCGCCGGTTGAGGCTGGGAGTGGTGGGCTGCGGCGAGATCGCCCGATACACGGCGCTGCTGGCGCGGTTCGTTCCGCGGCTGGTTCTGAGCGCCTGCTGTGACCATAATGACGAAAAAGCGCATCGCTTTGCGCGTCAATTCCGCATTCCGCTGGCGTTTACAGAGGTGGAAGAAATGCTGGAAACGGCCGGGCTGGATGCGGTTTATCTGGCGCTGCCGCATCACCTGCACGCAGGGATGATTCGCCGGGCGGTGGAGGCGGGCAAAGCCGTGCTGGTGGAAAAACCGCTTACCCGCA
Source organism: Bellilinea sp. (assembly GCF_053501535.1). Taxonomy (NCBI): domain Bacteria; kingdom Bacillati; phylum Chloroflexota; class Anaerolineae; order Anaerolineales; family Anaerolineaceae; genus Bellilinea; species Bellilinea sp. Next base: position 2,332 of record NZ_JBRCOK010000030.1, read on the forward strand.
CGTTGAGCGAAGGGGTTGCGCTGGTCAACTGGCTGGCGGGGCAGAATGCGAAAGTTGGGGTCAATTACCAGTACCGTTATGATGCGGCTGCTTACCGGCTGGCGCAGGCGGTGCGCGCGGGTGAGCTGGGGCGGGTTTTCAGCATCCGCATCAACGTGGCCTGGCGGCGGGATGAGAGCTACTTTCGCTCGGCGGCCTGGCACAGCCGGCTGGATCAGGCTGGCGGCGGGACGTTAATCACTCAGGCCAGCCACTTTTTGGATCTGGCGCTGTGGGCGCTGGGAGAAGAAGCGCAGGAGGCAGCCGGCTGGACGGCAACGCCGCGCTTCGATGTGGAGGTGGAAACGCTGGCTGAGGCCATCCTGCAGACCGAAGGCGGCACACTGATCAGCCTGACCTCGACCATGGCGGCGGCGGTGGAAGAAGCGGTGCGGATTGAGGTGTACGGCGAGCGCGGGCAGGCCGTATATACCGACTTACCGCTGCCCCGTCTGCATGTTCGCGGGGTGCGCCTGGGCCGCCATCCTCTGCCGGTGGCGGGGCTGCATGCCTTGCAACGCAGCCTGCGCGGTTTTGTCAACTGGGTGCTGGATGATCAGCCGTATTTGATTCCGGCTGAGGGGGCATTAGTGGTGCTGGCAGCAGTGGAGGCGGTGTACCGCTCGGCGCAAAGCGGGCGGCGCGAACTGGTCGAAAAAATTCGCATAGCCAGATAATTGAGCGGGCTCCACTCCGCCGGGCGGAGTGAGAAAATAACCTGTTTTCCAGAGAAAGGTGGTTCAACCAGCGGCATGGCATCAACCGATCAACACTCCAACACAACGACCCCAACCGAAAAACCGCTCAGCCTGTGGACGCGGATCGGTTACGGCGTGGGGGATATTTTTGGCGGCGGTTCGGGCGTCATCATCAGTTTTTATTACCTGATCTTTCTAACCGATGTGGTGCGCATATCGCCTTCTCTGGCGGGGACGGTCATCCTGATCAGCAAGATCTATGACAGCATCACCGACCCGTTTGAGGGCATCCTTTGTGACCGCACACGCACCTTTCTGGGGCGGCGGCGTCCCTATTTGCTGATTGGCATTCCCCTCATCTTTCTGTCGTTTTTTGCGTTGTTTTATCCGTACAGCATGGAATCGGAATCCGCCCGTTTTACCGCCGTGGTGCTGAGTTACCTGTTCTTTTCCACGGTGGTCAGCATCGTCATGCTCAACTACAATGCGCTGCATTCGGAAATCACGCTGGATTATCATGAGCGTTCGCGCCTGAGTTCGATTCGCATTTTCTTTTCCACCGTAGCGTCCATACTGGCGGCCCTGCTGCCGCTGGAAATTGTCAAGGCCTTTGCGGATGTGCGCACCGGCTATATCGTCATGGCGGCCGGCTTTGGTTTATTCTTTGCGCTGCCTTTCATTGCCACGGTCATGGCCGTGCGCGAGCGCCCGGAGTTTCAGAAACCACCCCGTCCGTTCAACTGGCGGGAGGCTTTCCTCACTCCCTTTCAAAACCGTACCTTCGTGTACACGCTGGCAATGTACCTGTTTGCCTTTGTTGCCATTGATACGGTCAGCACGATTGTGGCTTATTTCATCAAGTATTATTTGCAGCGCAGCGGGGAGGTCAGCTTTGTCAACGGCACGCTGCTGATTGCGCAGGTCATTTCTCTGCCGTTTTATGTCCGGCTGAGCCGAAAGTTGGGCAAAGTGCGGGGCTATATCATCGGTTTGATCCTTTGGGCAGTGACGATGTTGTTCAGCTGGTTGATTGGGCCGCAATCGGCGCGGGGGTGGGTGTATGTCTTTGCCGCTTTTGTGGGGCTGGGCACCGGCGGAATTGTGGTGATGATTTATGCCATCTTCCCGGATATTCCCGATGTGGACGAATTGGGCAGCGGTCAGCGGCGGGAAGCGATTTATTCGGCGCTGGTGACCTTCATCCGCAAGCTCAGCTCGGCTCTGGCGATTTTTGCCGTTTCGCACGTGCTGGAATGGGCGGGTTATATCCCGCCGATTCAGGAATCGCTGAACGGCGGAATGCGCCTGATCGAACAGCCGCAAAGCCCCACCTTTCTGCTGGCATTGCGCCTGATTTTCATGCTGCTGCCGCTGGTTTTGCTTGCCCTGGCGTTGGTGTTTGCCCTGCGTTTCCCGCTGACGCCGGCCCTGCACCAGCGTTTGAATGCCCTGCTTGCCCGTCAGCGCGCCGGTCTGCCGGTGGACGAAGGAGAAAAGCAGGTATTGGTGAAAACCTTGCTTGGTTGAACACGGAGAAGAGTCATGACCGTTCATACCCAGCGCGACTATCAGATTCGCGCTTCCCAACAAGCACCCGAGGGCTACCCTGCCTCACCGGTGGCGGATTTCTTCGCGGAACAGCCCTTCATGCCGACTTTTGAGGAACGCAAACAGGTTTACATTCAACACGTACTGCGCAACCCGGCCCCGGCAAACACCAAACCGGTCTGGTTCGAACTGATTCGCTGCGCGGCGGGTCAAAAACCGCACGAGGGGGTGATTCAGGCGGCGCTGGATTTCATTGCCGCGCGGCGCGATTGCGCCGATTTTGTGCTGCACAGTATTTTACGCCTGTTGTACCAGTTTCCAGAGTGTGTCAGCCCGGCGCTGCGCGAGCGCGCCCGTCAGGTTGTGCTGGGTTTCAAGTATTTTCCCAACGAGCCGGGCGTGGATTCGCTGTGTACCTGGACGGAAAACCACTACATCCTGTACACCTCGGCGGCCTACCTTGCCGGTCAGTTGTATCCCGATGAGGTGTTCACCAACAGCGGCGAGAGCGGTCAGCACAAGATGACCCTTAACCGGGCGCGCATTTTGCGCTGGCTGGAACTGCGCTTCCGCACCGGTTTCAGCGAGTGGCTTTCGCACGTCTATTACGACGAGGATTTAACCGCGCTGCTCTCGCTGGTGGATTTTGCCGCCGATGATGAACTGCGCCGCCGCGCCGCCATGGGGATTGACCTTTTGCTGCTGGACATGGCTTTGAATTCGTATCATGGTGTATTTGGTTCGACCCACGGGCGGGCATACGAAAATACCAAAAAATGGGCGGCACAGGAAGGCACGACCGACACCACCAAACTGTTGTTTGGCATGGGCATTTTCTCCGCTTACGATAACATGAGCGCCGCGGCGTTTGCCCTCAGCCGCTACCGCCTGCCAAAGGTGATCGAGAAGATTGCCCAATTTGACCCGCCGGAGGGGATGCTCAACCGGCAGCGGATGGGGATTCGGCTGGCCGAGATGGAAAAGTGGGGATTGAGGCCGGATAATTTTGAAGATGGAATGCACTGCCTGACCCTGGAAGCCTACGTTCACCCGCGTACCATCAACCAGACCCTGCGCATGTTCGACCAGTGCAACTGGTGGGAAAATGATTTTCTGCGTCCCTTCTCACCGTTTCGTCCCTTCGTCCGTCCGCTGCGGGCGCTGGGTTTGCTGCCGGTGCTGGCTGCTGCCATCGAACGGGATGCCTGCCGCAATACCCGCGAGGAGGTCAATATCTACACCTGGAAAACTGCCGACTACATGCTTTCCACCGCGCAGGATTACCGCAAGGGTTACGGCGGCGACCAGCAGCATATCTGGCAGGCGACCCTTGGCCCGGATGCGGTGTGTTTCACCACCCACCCGGCGAAGTTGGAAGGAGCCACACCGAATTACTGGGCGGGCAGCGGACTGCTCCCCCGCGCTGCTCAATACCGCAATGTGGCGATTGTAATTTACAACCTGCGCCGAATACCGGCAGTCTATGTGCCGATCCGCCATTTTTACACCCATGCCTGGCTGCCGCGCGATCGGTTCGATGAAGTGGTGGAGCGGGGCGGATGGATTTTTGCCCGGCGCGGGACGGCTTATCTTGCGCTCTATTCCCGCAATCCCTACCGCTGGCGTGAGGCCGGGCAGTCGGAGCAGACGGCTGGGCAGCCGTTGGAGCGCAGGTCGGTGTACCGGGCGGAGGACGCGCTGCGCTTTCCCCGCCGCGAGGACGAGGGGCGCGAGATTGTGGCGGACGGCGCTCAAAACATCTGGCTGTGTCAGTTAGGCCGGCAGGCAGAGGACGGCTCGTTTGGCGATTTCATCACCGCAATCGGCTCGGCAGGGCTTTGTTTTGACGGCTTGCAGGTTTCTTTTGATTCGCCCGGCAACGGACGGATGGAATTCGGCTGGGAAGGCGACCTTCGGGTTGACGGTGAAAAGGTAGCACTGGATGCCTTCCCGCGTTACGACAATCCTTTCGTCCGGGCTGAATTCGGCGGGACAAGGGTCGAAATCGAGGCGTTTGGCGCTCCCCTGCGGCTGGATTGGGAAAACGCCCTCCGCGAGGGGGATGGGGTGTAGAACCGGCTGCTTACTCCACGGTTTGTTGAAGCGGGTAACGTCGCGCAATCTGCAGGGTTGCCCACAATCCGAGCAAACCGATCATGGCAATTACCGCTTCCAGTGTCCAGATTTTCTCGGCGGTGTTGGCGCCCCAATAGGCAGCAAAACCGCCGGGTGTGTCCAGCAGGGTCTTGTAAAGAATTGCCAGCCAGCCCCATCTGGCTTGTCTGCTGGCAATGGCATAAAAAATCAACACGCAGGAGAAAATGTGGGCGAAAATGACGGATAAACGCTCCGCAACGGGAGCAAGCCCCATTACCAGCGTGGCATTGTTGGCCAGATTGCCCAGGGTGGCTACTGGAAGCGTTTCGGCTGAAAGCAGACCGATCAGTGAAGTCCCGAAACCGGCCAATCCGAGCAGCACGGCTTCAATGACCCCAAAACCAATTCCAAATACCAGTGCCTGATTCCAGCTGGCCTTTCCCCAGCGTACCCTGCTGAGGATGAGCCATGCCAGTCCGGCCTCGAAGATGCCGGTTAGTGCGCCGATATAGAAATAGACTGCCAGATTAGCGGGAGAAAACAGGTTGTCACTTCCGGCGCCCAGTGCGCGAATCACGAGCGGGTTGAGTGGTACGGCAACGGCAAACTTGACTGCCACGGTCAACACCCAGAACAGCGCTCCCAGCCAAAAATAGCGCCAGCCCAGAATTTTCCGACGGGCGGCAAACAGCACAAAAACAACCCCAACCAAAATCATGCCCAACCCCGGTATGAGAACAGCAGGGCCCAACTGAATGGCGTGCCAGCTCAGGTCATACACCGCCGAGGTGTTTTCACTGTAAACCAGCCCAAGGGTGTAGGTTCCGGTTTGACCGGCTGGCAGGGTGTATTCCGTCTGAATTGAAAAATCACCACGGCGGATAGTGCCCGAATCCCATACCGGCTGACCATCTGGACGGCGCAGCTCAAACCGGATCGAGCCTTCGTTGACATTGCCGCTGACCTTAATCTTGACCGGTACGCCCTCGGAAATCATTGGCTCGTCCACAAAGATTTGAAAATAAAACTGTTCACCGGCTTGTGCCTGTTGAATCTGACTGCCCTGAACACTCGCCCAGCGGTAGTTCATCGGAATTTTCGAGGATGAAGCCGTGCAGCCGGTCAGCAGAATCAACAATAGAACAAACAGCCCGAAGACCGGTTTAATCAGTTTTAGGGTTGGGAGATAGGGGGTATAGTTTTGCATATTGGATCCTGAATTCAAAAGAAGAAGAACGTTAACCATTTCACGGGCAGGCATTGAATGCAATGGGTGACGCAGGTTGCAGATCCTTCAAATAGCAATTGAAAAATTCCAGACTGACTCGATTGAGTTCCTGCAGATATTCTACACTGGAGCGCTCCGGCTGTTTGCCCTCCAGCATTCGCACCAGCAGAGGGCTGGCAAGCGCAAGATCGGTTAGCGAAAAGTGACCAGCGCCTGCAAGATGCAGGTTATAGGCAGTTTGTGGTGTGTCGGAAAGCAGAGCAAAATTTTTTTCATATTGCGGCCATTCCGAGAGATGATCCCATGCGCCATCGGAATAGATATTCAAGACCGGCACGGGATAAGGCTGCCCGGAAAAGATAAAAGAATCATTTTTCACAGCAAGGATGTCGAAAAGAAAGGGGGACTCCAGTGCAAGCACGGCATCTATATCCTCGCGTTGCCTCGGCATTGCCAGGGCGGCTGAACCGCCCAACGAATGCCCCATCATGCCAATTCGGGTTGTATCCACAAGGTGATAGATGCCTTCAATACCTTCAGCGGCATTTTGTAAAATGGTGTCCAGCACAAGATTGATGTCTCCCGTGCGTGTAGCCAGCCAGCGCTGATACAACCGAAAGCTTTGTTGGGGATCGCGCCGTGCATCTTCCCGCTGTAGTTCGTTAAAGTATGCCATGCTGACAAAGGTTGTATGCCCATCGGTGGACTTCGTCCAAAATGCGTGAAAGGGGTGACCGATTGAGCAGATCACATAGCCATGGCTGGCCAGCTCAAGGAATAACGATTCGTTGCTGGTTTCCAGTCCCAGCCCGCCGTGTGAAAAAATAATCAGCGGGAAGGTCGCGCCTCGTGGGGTGTTTTCCGGATACCAGCAGGAGCAATTGACTTTACGGGGCAGTCCGTTTGCGGCAAATTGCTCCATGCGATGCTCATCGGTGTAAGTGTATCTTGCCGTTGCAACAATGTAGTTGCCGGTAGGAGTAAGCGGCCGGTAGGTCGGAAAGATGAGCGCAGGTGAAATTGCGCAGAAGGTCAGCAGTAAGGAGATGGTTGAGCGCAGGAGAATGTTCATCTTCGAGGCTGAACCTTCCTCCTTTGCCGATCGGACCAAGGTCCACAATCCGCCCACAGCCTGAAGCGCCAGAAAAATTGCAAGGCCGTACCACCGAAAATTCCATGGGATCACCGAAGACCACACCAGCCCGGCAAACAAAACCCCTGTAAGCAGGTGCATCATTGCCCTGATTTTAGAGTGGGGTAATTGGGTCTTCAGGCTGTAGGCAATCAGGGCAAGCTCACTGGTGAGGGCGATGGAGAAAACAAGAATGACCGTCAAGATGCCCTGATTTTCCAAACCGCTACTGCACCACCCATCACAATGCCGGCTGCCAGTCCGAGGGC
>NZ_JBRCOK010000031.1:0-5959 GCF_053501535.1 Bellilinea sp.
GGCGCCATTTTCCTGCCGTATGAAACCGGTCTGGAACAACAACTTTGCCCGGCCGCCGACCGCGACTGGATGCGCTTCGACGCGCAGGCGGGCAAGCCCTATCTGTTCTTCGGCACTTCACAAGCGGGCGGAGCGGCCCTCAAGATGGGCATTTATGACGGTGCCGGCAATTTGCTCAGCGAACGCTCCGCCGCAGAGTTAGGGCAAAGCCTGACCTTCATCTGGACCGCGCCCGTCAGCGGCACTTATTACCTGCTGGCTGCCCCGCTGCAGGACGGTTTATTCGGCAATGATGTGCGCTACCGCATCTGGTACGGCGAACCGCGCCAGCTGTTCCTGCCGATGGTCAATCGTTGACAACGCGGCGGTTGGAGGATGGACTGCTCCAACCGCCGTATATTTTTAATCAATCGTACCCCAGGATTTCTTTGCGCTTCTTGCCCCAGCGCAGAGCATCGGCTATGCCTTCCTCAATTGAGCGCTGCGCCTTCCAGCCGAGCAGCCTTTCAGCCGTATCGGCATTGGCATAAGCGCCGGCCACATCGCCGGGTCGCGGCGGCATCTCGCGCAGCGGCAGGGGCTGACCATACACCTTCTCAAAAGCCGCCACCAGTTCGCGCACCGTCACCCCGCGCCCGGTGCCCAGGTTAATCACCACATAGTTGTCGGGCGGGTTGCCCGCCCGCTCAAAAACGGCATCAAATTCCAGCACCGCTTTGAGGTGCGCTTCCGCCAGATCCCACACATGGATGTAATCGCGGATTCCGCTGCCATCGCGGGTCGGCCAGTCGGTGCCGGTCAGTTCAAAATAGGGCTGTTTACCCAGCACGGTATCTACCATTTTGCCCAACACCAGCGAGGGGTAACGCACATGGATACCGCTGCGCAGTTTGGGGTCGGCCCCAATTGGATTGAAGTAACGCAGGGCAATGCCCTTCATGCCGTAGGCGACGCAGAAATCCCGCAAAATCATCTCCATCATGTACTTGGTGCGCGCGTAGGGGCTGCGCGGTTTGAGCGGAGAATTCTCGGTGACCATGAAGCCCGGCACATCATCGTAAATGGATGCCGAGGAACTGAACAAAACCCGCTGGCATCCCAGCCGGTTCAGTACCCGGAATAATTCCAGCGATTTGGCAACATTTTCTCGGTAATACTCATACGGTTTTTCAACCGACTCCGGCACGATGATCAGCGCGGCGCAATGGACGGTTGCCTGAATATCGGGGTGTTCAAGAAAAATGCGTTCCAGCAGGGCTTCATCGGCAATATCACCCTCGTAGAAAACCCGCTCACGGACAAACTCACGTTTGCCCACCGAAAGGTTATCCAGAATCACAGGGGTATGTCCGGCATCCAGCAGAGCAGAAGCAACGGTACTCCCAATATAGCCGGCGCCGCCGGTAATCAAAAATTTCATGGTGTCCTCCGGAGATATTTTAACGTCAATTCGGGATAAATCATTTTTACATCAACTTTCGAGTTTCGTCCCCCTCCCGCCTCCCCCAAATTCGCAGGCGCGATTTTGGGGGAGGTGCAGGTGGGGGTGATTGGTATTGCATGCAAGGTTTTGATCTTATCCCGAGCTCACGTTATTTTATGGATTTATATCACAATTCAGCCAGTCTGCAATTTGAGCGCTGGCCTGTGCTTTTTGCGGGCTTGCTTTCGTCTGCCGGTCAATGCGCTGCCACAAACGGCACAGAACCGGCTGCATCGTCGGTGAAATATCTGCGGCCAGGCGGGTATGCTCCAGCGCGTCCTGCCAGCGTCCAACCTGAGCGTAGGCTTCAATAAAGGGCATCCGCTCGGCCGGGTCGTTCGGGTAGTCCTTCAACGAGAAGGCTTCATCACCCAGTGCAGCAGCCTGCTGCCAGTTGCCCTGCTGGCGGGCAAGGTCGGCTTTCTGGTAATAATAGCACCAGCCGTGGGCTGGCTCATTTCCGTATATAAAGGCTGGCGGCTGAGCGGGCTGCTCCGGCTGCGTCACAATCCAGCGGCTGGAAGAAAGATTGGCAGCTGCCTCTCGAATCAGGGCCGGCAGGAAGAGATTATCCCGTTCCACTTCGCCATCCACCACCCGCAGGCAGCCCGGCGGCTGAAAGTAAAGCACCACGACCCGATCGGTGCTGCCGGAAAAGGTGGCTGCCAGATAATCAATGTGCACCGGTTTTCCGGGGGACAGGTTGCTAAGATTGGGAGAACCCAGCCGCACGGCCGGGTAGAGCAGGTGATAGGCCATTTGCAGCGAAGGTTCCTGCGGCGCGTAAATCCAGTTCAACGGCGCGGTCAGCGAGTTATCGCTGTAATGACGCAGCGGCAGGTCGTTGGTCATCAAAATCGTGCCTTTTTCCAGTCCCGGCGCCCGCCAGACCAGCTGCCAGAAAAAGTTTTTTTGCAGCTCCCAGTCGCGGCGGTAATCATTGGCGGTCATGAAGTCGCGCCCACCGCTGAAACCGATCAGCAGCGCGGCCAGAGCCAGTCTGACAAAGGCTTTCAGCGGCAGGCTTTCCACCACCGCTGCAGCCAGCAGCGCCACGCCGGGCAGAAACGCCAGCGTAAAACGGTCATTCGGAAATTCCAGACGCACCGGCAGGCCGGTCACATAAAACGGCACACCCGCGAGCAGAAGCCAGAAAGCGGCAATCACCAGCATTTGGAAAACAGCCCGCTGGCGGCTGGAAAATGTGGCTCCGGTGCGTTGCGGCTGCAGGATCAGCACGGTCAGCGAAGCGCAGCCAGCCAGCACAACCCCGTAGAGAAGACTGCTCAACCGTCCCAGCCCGGTGAAAGACGGCAGCCGGAAAGCCTCCATCCAGCCCAGCACCGCCGCCGTGCGGATTTGCACGGCAGCCGAGCCAATTTGGGCCAGCAACGTGCCCCAAAAATCCCTTTGAAGGTTTTGGAACAGCAGCGGTGCGTAATTGTTAGTCTGATAGGGAAAGAAAAAGGCGCGCCAGACCGCTGCTCCGGCAAACAACACCATAAAAGGCGCAGAGTGGAGCAGGACACGGCTGAGTCGAAAATTCTCCCTCTCCCCTTTCTGCCGCAAGGCAGCCGCATAAAACAACGGTCTGGCCAGCTCCAGCAGGAAAAAGTATTCCAGCGTCAGTAGATTGATGAGCGATGTAAAAAACGCCGCCGCGAACCAACCCCAACCGCCCCGCCCGGCCTGCAAGGCCCGCACGCCGGCATACAGGGAAAAGAAAAATAAGGTCATCACCCAGAAAAAGTGACCGTACACCCGCCCAATGGCCTGTTGACCAAAAGCCGGATAAACCGCCAGCGCCAGCCCGGCCAGCGCTGCCGTGCGGGGTTGATCCTGCCAGACCTGCCGCAGCAGCAGCCAGAAGATCAGCGCGCTCAGCCAGCGCCAGAACAGGCCGAACAACTGCCACACCCACGGCAGATTTCCCAACCCGGCCGAAAATTGATACAACAACCCCCAAATTGGGCGGTTGGTGGAAAAGTAACGCGCTAAACCGGCCGTGCCGTAGGTTTCGGCAATCCAGGTGATGGGAAAGTCATCCCAGTAATAGCCCTGCCGCAGGAACAGCAAGCCATGCGCCAGCAATACAACCAGCAGCAACAAAAAGGGATAAGTCCGATCGTTTGAAAAGCGCTCAAGCCTGCTCATGGGGTGAGGCCGATTCCTCCGATGAACTCAGGATGCGGCGCACGAAATAAATGGGACGGCGCTTGACTTCCTGAAAGATAAAGCCGACATACACGCCAATGATGCCGAGGGTAATCATCAACACCCCGCCCACCACCAGCAGCACGAACATGAGTGAACTCCAGCCGGGCGCCAGGGTATCCTGCCGGTTGGTGACCCAAAAACTCAACACGTAGATGACCTCGATCAACGCCAGCAGCAAGAATACACCGCCCAAAGAGATGCCAATGAACAACGGCGCCAGCGAAAACGAAAAGAGAGCATCGGCAGCCAGTTTGAGCATTTTTCGCAGGGAGTACTTGGAATGCCCCGCAATGCGCTGGGCCGGGGAATACGGCAAAATGACCGTCTGAAAGCCCATCCACGCCACCATGCCGCGCAGAAAGCGCTGATATTCGCGCATCTGACACAGCGCATCGGCGGCTTTGCGGCTGAGCAGGCGAAAATCTCCGCTGCCGGGTAGAATGCGGGTGTTGCTCAACCGGTTAAGCCAGCGGTAAAAGGCATCCGAAGTCCAGCGCTTGAACCAGCCGGCCTGCTGCCCCTCCACCCGTTGGGTCAGCACCACTTCATAGCCGTTCAGCGCCAGCTGCATCATCTGGGGGATCATTTCGGGAGGATGTTCCCCATCCCCATCCAGGCTGATGACAAAATCGCCGCGGCTGTGATCCAGCCCGGCGGTCAGGGCGGCCTGATGTCCGAAGTTACGGCTCAGCTCGATGACGGTTACCCGCCGGTCATCAGCGGCGATCTCGGTCAGCCGCTCAGCAGTGGCGTCTTTCGAACCATCGTTGACATACAGGATCGTAAAGGAATACGGCAGTGGGTCAATAACTGCCCGCAAACGCCGATGAAAAGCCGCAATCGCCTCTTCTTCGTTGTAAACGGGAATGACCAGATCAACCTTTGGGGAATTTTCCACATCCGTGTGAGAAGAAAGGCTCATGATTACCTGCCTTGATCCAGATAGACCGGAATACCGTAATAATCGCCGATACACAGAGTCAACCAATTTTGTGGGTTTGGCTGCAAATCCAGACCAAAATTATACCGGTAAGGCGCTACCCATACCTGTGTTTCGCCTGCTTGAATCGCCTGCTGAATCCACCGTTCGCGGGCGTCCCATTCGGCCGCGTGCAGGCGCATTTGAGCGTTCATGGCGGTCAATTGCTGCAACGACATCCAGCCAACCGCAATAACCAGTATCGCTGTCGTCAACGCGGCACCGAAATTTGGAGAAATCCCCCGCGCCTTGAGAGACGCGCCCGCCCAAACTCCCAAACCAAAGCAACCCGTCACCAGCACCACCTGAGGGACAAACAGCGAACGTTCCGGAAAATAACCACTCAGGAAAGCCGAAGGGACGAACATCATCACCGTAACCAGCAAGGGGAAAAGGATTAAGATGATTTTTTCCCAGTTTTGAAGATTAATAGGCAATACAACTTGCCACATTTTCAGAAAAAAAGCACAGCCAATCCCAATTAAGAAGGTGAGTACTAAAACAAGCACTGGAAAACCCTGACCGTAAAGTTCCATACCAAATAGAAGATAAAAATTTCTTAAGAAAGTAAGAATTGCAAAATACACCACCTCAAAAAAATTCTTTGAAATTCCAATAGATTGAATACGAGTAAGATTGCCAGGCCCAAAAACCATGAGCCCGAACCCTGATAATATTCCAGCCAACCCTGCAATTGCCATGGGTATTGTCTGCACTGAGTGTTTTTGTTGTTGAAGAATACGCCTTTCCAACCATGATAAAGTTAGAAAAATACAACCACCAAATACTGCAACGGCTTCATGAAAACCAGCGCTGATAAAACCTATAAGAAACAAAAGCAAATGGGCATATCTGTGATGATGAACTTTTTCCACCTTAAACCAAAGGTATATAGCCATTAGTAATGTAAACAAACCGCCAACGATGCTTGAAATATGCAAGGTCCAAAATACCGCTTGGAATTTATCTGATGAAATGACAAAAGAATAAAAAGCAAGCGTCATCATGATGAAAGTTAAGGTTGGGGTACTTGTTTTTGGAAAAATGATTTTGAGAAGGAAATATCCGCTTATACCTAAACCTGCCAATAAAATATACGGACCAAGTGGCATACTGGCACGCCCCAATTCTAAAAGCAAAAAATTTACAAAGTGGGTCATAAAGCGACCTGTTACGGTTTGATATGTATGTCGAATCGCCCCCCACCAGCCGTAGTCCCGCAGCACATTCAGATAGCAATAATCATCGGCGTACAGGCGGTTGTTTGCAGCAATCGAAAA